>DATKWR010000105.1:0-2982 GCA_035529475.1 Sedimentisphaerales bacterium
AAACACTATTGACATTACGCTAATTGCGTGATGGGCCATTACACCGAAATGGAGGGGGAGATGGTAGCCAGGGACACCTTGAACAGAATGGCGATAATCATAAACAAGGCCCTAGACGCCGGTTGGGGCATGTCCCACGGCCTCCAGCGAGCCATGCAGGAGTTGGTGGCAGAACTTGACCGGGAACATGTACATGGGGCAGCGGCAGTTGAAGATATCGGTGAGGCAACCCTCGCCATAACGGAACTTGACCTGGACCGACCACCCATTGGATGTGCGCAACGGTACACACCTGGCAACTTCGTACCACGAAAGGATGCATGATGAGCAGCATATTCCAACGACTCGATGAACTTGAAAGGGTGCAGCAGGAGATACTTGCGGCCCTACGTGGTGACATTAAGACACCTTTCGTGGCACATACGTCGCCTACCGCGACATATTCCGAGCTTGTGGTGGATGATGTGCCAAATAACGCCACTACTGCGGTACCTAACGGGGATACGTACCACAATAGTGCTCCCAACTTGGTTGAGCGAGTGGTGAAGGTGATTGTCCGAATCGACGGACACCATCAGTGGGCTCAACGTATGAGCCGAGCCGCCATCCTGGAGATCGCTGATTGGTGTGAAGAGAACTACTTTGAAGGATTCGCGGCCAAGCTCCGCTCCCAGGTGGAACCATGAAGCTCTGTGAAGGCAAGGGCAACACCAAGGGGCCGACAGCCTACCACCTGTGCCGGAAGTGCGGGAAGACAAAGGCGAACTCAGCATTCCGGCGCGGTAAGTACGGGGGCCTGACCAAGACGTGCTCCAACTGTCTCGACACACAATCTCGCTGGGACGAAGAACACCGCAAGAAACTTGTCCATCCCGGCACCCACTGGCCGACACTTGTACGCAACTACGAGCTGACCAAAGCAGAGATCAAAGTCATCGCACTGGCGGCCAAGGCTGTAAGTCGTCATAGTGTACCTACAGCCGAGCAGATCATTGACGATGGAATCCCCGACCGCAACCGCCGCGCCATCCTGCTCGGTATGGTGTGCGACTACAGGAGGCGAACATGAGGGTCTACATTGCGGGACCTTACACCAAGGGCGACCGATCCGAGAATGTACGGAACGCCATGAAAGCGATGGATCAACTGATCGCCGCAGGACATGAGCCGTTCTGTCCACTGCTTACCCATTTCCAGGACCTCGCATTTCCGCGCCCGTGGTCCGACTGGATGCGGATTGATTTGGCGTGGTTGCCGTTTGCTGAGGCGGTGGTCAGGTTGCCGGGGAATTCCGAGGGTGCGGACACTGAGGTGGTTGAAGCCGAACGCCGGGGGGTCCCCGTTTTTTATGGTATCCAAGAGTTCCGCCTTTTCCTCTCGAACGAACGCGGTGGCATATGATGGCCGATAACTTGCCCATGTTCGACATGTTCGACCTCGAGGAAGACCCAGATGCGCTTGTCGATGAAGTGGCGGCCCTGCTGGATTCCCTCTCAAGGCTTTCTGAGGCTGCTCGGATTCATACGATCAACAAGATCCGCATGGAGATCCACAAGTACAGCCCCTTCTCTAATGAGCCGGTAGACATGGTTCAGTGGGTTCTGTCTGAACACGTCACAGCAAACGACTACAACCCCAACGCAGTAGCGCCTCCAGAAATGCGCCTACTTGAGCACAGCATTAAGGAAGACGGCTTCACCCAGCCCATCGTTTCCTGGAAACACGACGGGATCTATGAGGTGGTGGACGGATTCCACCGGCACAGGGTTGGGAAGGAGAGCAAGGCTGTCGGGGCACGCACTAAGGGTTATCTGCCGTTGGTTGTCGTCAATCAAGAGCGCCAAGGCAGGAATGATCGGATCGCGGCCACGATTCGCCACAACAGGGCCAGGGGTAAGCACCGGGTGGATGGCATGTCGGAGATTGTCGTTGAACTCAAGCGTAGAAACTGGTCCAACGAAAGAATCAGCCGGGAGCTGGGGATGGACGAAGACGAGATCCTGCGCCTCTGCCAGATCACCGGGCTGGCGGAACTGTTCACAGATCAGGAGTTCTCGAAATCGTGGGATGTTGAGGGCGCGGTAACTGAAGACGACTTTGAGGGCATCACAGACGATATCGAAACATACGGCGACGAAACCGAGGGATTCAGGACCGTCAACACGAGCGACGAAAACCGCATCTTCCATACGTTCGACAAGTGGGAGTGCCACAAGGCCGGGTTCTTTGACACCCACGTAGACGGCATGAGCCGTGGTGAGGCAGAGGAGCAATACAGAGTATTCCTGGCAAACATCCCGAGGTTTGCTGATGCGCTAGAGCACGTCATCACAGAGTGGAAGCATTCATGCGAGCACTACCTCACCAATGTCGCCATGAACCGTATAGCGTGGATGGGCCAGGCGGCGGCGTGTTACGCCATGGGGATACCGGCAGTATATCGCGGGGGCTTTTCCCTGCTTACGGAAGCCGAGCAATCCGCAGCCAACGAATGCGCCCTCACCTACCTCAATAAATGGCTGGAAGCTAACGACAGGGAGGCGGTCACTATGGACGTTGCCTATTCGGGCAGCAGACAATCGGATATCTACTGATGGGAATCAAGCGATACCACGACACAGACGTGTTAACGGCTGCCCGGCGTAGGATCAAGCTGATCTTCGACAACTTCGAGCGCATTTACATGGCCTTCTCTGGTGGGAAGGACAGTAGCGTTCAAATGCACCTTGTCATGGAAGAGGCGGTGAAGCGTGGCCGCAAGGTCGCTGTCATGTTCATTGATTTCGAGGCGCAGTACGCGGAAACCATCACCCACATTTCGGAGATGTTCAAGCTCTACGCCAAGAATATAGAGCCGCACTGGATCTGTATGCCGATAGCGTTGCGGAATGCCGTGACAAACTATGAGCCGCAATGGCTTGCGTGGGACCCGGAAAAAAGAGACTTGTGGATCAGGCAGAAGCCAGACAACTGTAAGACCGA
>DATKWR010000106.1:0-8013 GCA_035529475.1 Sedimentisphaerales bacterium
CCGCATCGACCGTTTCCTTTGCCGTCGCTCGGTGCTTGGCATCGACGTCACAGACGGCCAGCAGGCGAAGGTCCTCGCAGGTGAGGAAGTTTCGCAGGTTGTGCATGCCCTGGCCGCCCAGGCCAATCGCGCCCATCGTCAACCGCTCGCTTGGAGCAGGTGTCGGTCCTGCACCAAGCACAGATGATGGGGCAAGATAGGGGACAGCCACAGTCGAAGCCATCCATCCGGCTGTGTGTTTGAGTAGCGATCTTCGAGTGAACGTTTTCATAACGCCTTTCTCTTCTTTGACATTCATACGTCGATCAGGCTATGAATCACCTCTCGATGCTTTGGGGCCATCGTAATCGTAGTGGAAGTAATCGACGTCGATGCACCCTTCGTTCTTGTTGTTCCAGCAGAAAAAGCCGAGACGGTCTCCACACCAATTGCCGAACTTGATCGTAAACTCCGCGCCGAACCGGATAAACGTCGTACCGTCGGTACTGTAGGCGAAGTGCGCCAGATCTCCGTCGTTGGCCGTGCGTATCCAGAGGGTAGTGGTTTCGATCACGGGGCCGTCTGTCACTTGACCATTGGCGTCGAGAAACAATCGGCGGACGTTGTTGCCATCCGTGCGAACGCCGAACAAGTGGTAGATGTCGCTAAAGCGGACGAAACCGCCTTGTTGACCCGGCCTCATCCCTGACAAATCAAGCTTTGTGATGACCGTGCCTTTGCCGGTGCCCATGATGCGCTGGCTGATCGTGTTGGATGCACCCCAGAAATCACCTTTCCCAACGGGAACAGAAGCTCTGAGCCTGAGCCAGCCGGGCCGCTCGGTCAATGACCAGCGATCGTCGCGCGGGTTATGATTCCATTCCCATTGCGGTCCGAGCGTGTCCGAATCGAATTCGTCATCGGTTTGCGGCGCGATGATGGGATAACCGGCGATGGGTTTCTTCGCGGTCCATACCGGCTCACCGATCCCGTCGCCGTCCACGTCTTTGCCGGGGATAGGCCAACCATCTTGCCATGTGACGGGCTCAAGGCACTGCGGCCGGCCCTGGAAGGGATTGGGGCAGTTCTGGACCAACTGATGGATGAACCACCATGATCCATCGGGGACCTGCAGCAGCGAGCCTTGACAGGCGCTGCGGTCGAAGCCGTTGCCGCGTTCCATAACCACCTTTCGCTCATAGGATCCGTAGATATTCTTCGAGCGAAGCATGACCTGTTTGCGGTCCGGCGTGCCGTCCGTCGTGAGCCAGTCGATCGTGGCAATGTAGTACATCCCGTTAATCTTCATGATTTTGGCGGCCTCGCTGCGTGGCCCTTCATAGACCACCTTGCCCTCGTCCAGGAGCTTCTTGCCGTCCCAGCTCATCTTAAACAATCGCAGCTCATGCAAGCCCTTCTTGATATTCTGCGATGCACGGCCCCAGTTGCAGACCAGATAGGCCTGCCTTTCGTCGTCATCCCAGAACACGGCCGGATCGGTCCATTGTTGCTTCTTGAGCATGCAGATGGGCCTGTCCCACGGCCCCCGGATATTCGGCGCGCTGGTCACGTACAACCCGCTTTGGGTGTCGATCATGTAGCAGTACCAGCGTCCGTCGTGCCAGGCCAGGTCCCCGGCCCAGACACCCCATCGATATCCGGCCATCTCGTCGGGCCCATACATCGGCTCCCATGACAGCTTGTCGTACACGTGCCCAATCAGCGACCAATTGACTAGGTCTTTCGACTCCAGGATGACCATGCCGGGGGACATGTGGTTCTTCGACGAGATCATGTAGTACGTGCCATTGTGTTCGACCACATCGGAGTCGGGGAAATCGGCGTTGAGCACCGGATTTCTGTACGTTCCGTCTGCCTGATCGCCCCAGGAGCCGGTCAAAGGTTTTGATTGGCCATCACAGCAGAGGACAAGAGCCACCAGTATGCTCAAAAATGCGTATAGTTCCCTTTTCATGCGTTCATCCTTCGATATGTAGCGGTATTGCATCCCGTCTTTCCGTACAGGATTCCCGGTTTTGCTCCGATTTTATGTTTTCGGTCTGGGCGGGATGTCTTCAGACCAGTTATACTCAACGCGGTCGGGGGGGAAAATCCTCGCCACTAAGCGTTCGCGCAGCTCTTGCGAGAGCTTGCGATACTTCGGGTCGAGGCCGAGGTTATGCCGCTCGGCAGGGTCGTTCTCCCGGTCGAAAAGACTTATATCGAGGTCGGCCAGAGGACTCTTCGCGGCCCAGTCCATTTCTTCCTTTCTGAGCCGCCGTCCGGCTTGCGGGTCGGGGGAAACCTGCATCTCAAACGACCAGCGCTTTGTGCGCAGCATGGCGCGGCGCCCGTACGTGAGTTTCTCGCTGATGGCTTCGGATCGCGGTTCACGACGTCCGTGCGCGGTCTCGGCCAGGTCCCGGCCCTCCAGATATTCGGGCAATCCTGCGCCGGCGGCATTCAGGAACGTCGGCGCCAGATCCACCAGCTCGACGAAATCGTCACAGACCTTGCCGCGAGGCAGACGCCCATCCGAAGAAGCGGCGATCAATGGCACGTGCACGGATTCGTCATAGAACGTGAACTTCTCCTGCATGCCGTGCTCGCCGAGCTTGCATCCGTGGTCGGGGTGGAACACGATCAGCCAGGGGCGGTCCCCGCAGAACGCCTTGAACGCGCTGATGACCCGGCCGATCTCGCTGTCCGCGTAGCTTGTCAGGCCGTAATAATCCGCCCTCAACTTGCGGATTTCGTCCTCTTTCATACCATGGACGCGCAGGTTCTCGTAGGCCGTTCTGGTCTGCCGCCCGAAAGACGCAATCTCAGTCTGCGTGACCTGCGGCAGCGGGATCGATGCGGGGTCGTACATCGCGTTGAACGGGGCAGGCGGCAGAACCGGCGTGTGAGGATAAATGTATGAGACGCGGAGACATAAAGGCCGGTCTTTGGATGCGTCGGACTGAAGGTGTCGGATCGCCATGTTCGAGAGATGGGCGCTCAGCGTCTGGTCGGCGGAGACGGGATTCGTTCCGCCGATGATCAATTTCTTTTCGGTCAGGTACCGCCGGAGAACGCCAAGCTCGGCTTCGCGCTCGGCGCCCTTGAGCAGTTCCGAGGGTGTGGCCTCCTGGATGTTGGCCTTGCCCCATGAGTGGAAATCCTCATCCGCGAAGGCACTCACGACGTTGTACCACTTGCCGTCCGGCGTGTAAGGCTGGTTTTTTGAGGCCAGCCGGTAATGGTGCTCCTTGCCGAAGCTGACCACTTCGTAGCCGCTTTGATGCAGCAGGTCGGTGAAGAAAGGCACAGAGAACGGCGTATCCGGATGCGAATACTCAAATCCGTAGACCCCTGTGTGGTGCGGGTAGCGCCCGGTCAGCATTGAGACCCGCGAGCCTACGCACAGCGGGGCCTGGCAATACGCCTCGCGAAAGAGCACGCCCTCAGCCGCAAGGGCATCAAGATTCGGCGAGCGGACCCACTCATGCCGGCCATACGCCCGGATCGCGTCCCAGCGGTGCTCATCGGTCATGATCCAGAGAATGTTCGGGCGTTTTGGGCTGGTTTGTAGTGTGCCCGTAAGGGCATTTTGGACGAAACGCCTTACGGCGTCACTACGAACGGCTGCACCGGCGCCGCCGAGGCGATGGAGGAACGCCCGTCTGGATATACCGTGGGGTGACTGGCTCGGACCATTGGAAGTTTTGAGGGTCATATTTGCTCCAAAATTAAAGCTCAAAGCCTAAACATCTAAATGTTCCGGTGCCTTGTGTCAAGGGATAGTAGTCAGTTTGTAGTGTGCCCGTAAGGGCATTTTGGAGGTAACGCCTTACGGCGTCACTACGAACGGCGACTTCTGACGTTTGACTGTACCGGTCAAATGGCTTATAAAGAGACCGCGTTCAGGAAATCACGTGACCGGTTAAAGGGCGCCAAATGAAGACGCTTCGCTTTGGAATAATTGGCTGCGGCATGATGGGACGCGAATTTGCCAGCGCTGCGGCGCGATGGTTCCATCTGCCCGGTATGAAGGTACGCCCCGAGATTGTCGCGATTTGCCGCCGCGATATCTCGCCCGAGAGCATCAATTGGTTTACGGACAACATCCCCACGATCAGGCAGGTCACCAATGACTATCGCGCGCTTCTGGACAATCCCGACGTCGAAGCGGTGTATATCTCGGTTCCGCACAATTTGCATCAGGAGTTTTATTGTGCCGCGATGGAGGCAGGCAAGCATCTGATGGGCGAGAAGCCGTTTGGCATCGACAAGCAAGCCGGCGATACGATTATTGCCTGCGTCCGGAAGCGCCCCGAGCTGTTCGTCCGATGCTCCTCACAGTTCATGTTCTTCCCTGCCGTGCAGAGGATCGGCCGGATGGTTGAGGCTGATGCCTTCGGCACAATTATTGAGGTCAACGCCGGTTTTTTGCACAGCAGCGATTTGGATCCTGCCAAACCGATCAACTGGAAACGAATGGTCGAATACAACGGTGAATATGGCTGTATGGGCGATTTAGGCCCACATATTTGTTCGTTTCCTTTTCGAGCGGGTTGGCTCCCCGTCAATGTCCGGGCGGTGCTGTCCAATATCATGCCGCAGCGCCCCGACGGCAAAGGCACGATGGTCCCTTGCCGAACGTGGGACAATGCAACGTTGCTCTGTGAAGCACGCGACGCGAATTCGGGCAACCTGTTTCCGTTAACGCTCAAGACGCAGCGTATCAGCCCGGGTCAGAAAAACAATTGGTATCTTGAGATATTGGGCACCAAGGCCTGCGCGAAGTTCAGCACGAACAATGCCAACACGCTTGAAATCCTCGAATATACCGGGGGCGAGCAGCGGTGGCAGAAGATAGAGACGGGACAGGAAGTGCCTTTCGCGTCGATAACACACAGCCTCTTTCAGTTCGGTGTCTCGGATGCGATTCTTCAAATGTGGGCCGGATTCCTATACGAGTTCGACAAAGGCCGGCCGTTGACCCGATTTTCCGGGTGCGTGACGCCGGAGGAAGCAACTTTGTGGCACCAGTTGTTCACAGCCGCCCTGGAGTCCCACAAGAGCGGTTCGGTCGTCACGATCTCAAAATAAAGTGTTGAGAGGAAACCTTCTCCGGCTCGTATGGATGCTGCAACTATTGAAATCCCTGATGTCGGCCGGGTGACGGTTACAAAATCCGACAGAGCCAAATACGTGCGCATCACGATAAACCCCGACCAGACTGTCCGACTGGTAATCCCGAAACGTGTATCTACTGAAAAAGGCGGGCAGTTCCTGCGTTCCAAAGTCCCGTGGATCAGAAAGCATTTGCACAGGCTCAAACGCGTCCAGAGTGCAGAAGGGAATCTCCCGCCGTCAAGAATCAATGAGTCGCAAGCCCGGGAGATGCTCATCGGGCGGCTCGAAGAGATGGCGCAAATCCATCACTTGAAATATAGCAAGGTCTCAATCAGGAATCAGAAGACCAAATGGGGTAGTTGCTCCTCCAAAAATAACATAAGTCTGAACATCAACCTGGCCAGACTGCCCGACCAGCTAAGGGACTATGTCATACTGCACGAGCTGGTTCATACCCGGTTCAAGAACCACGGCAAAGAGTTCTGGGCGGAACTGAACAACTCTGTCGGAGGCGATGCCAAAGAGCTGGCCAGGAAACTGAGAAAGTACAGATTGAGATAAATGATAGGCGCTTGCAGACTGTATCGAGACGACCTATAATCACACGAAAAATTAGCTATCAGAACTCAAATATCAAAACGCCGGCTTTAGGCGTTCTGAGCGAAGCGAAGCATCTCCCTTCGCTGGCCAGATTCTTCGGCTTTGCCTCAGGATGACACGTGCGTGTCATTTTGCATTTTGCACTTTTATTTTTGATTTTTTTGGAGGCCTATCATGGATCGTCGTGAGTTTCTTAAAGCCGGAGCGGCGGGGGTGGCCTGGTCCTCTCTGGCTGCCGGGTGGGATATTTACGCCGGCGAATCCGGCTCGCAAAAGACGAAACGCTATGGGTTGATCGGCTGCGGCTGGTATGGCAAGGGCGCTATGTTTCGTCTGCTCCAGGTTGCGCCGGTCGAGGTAGTTGCACTGTGCGACGTGGACTCCAAGATGCTGGCCGAGGCTGCCGAGATGGTGGCCGGCCGGCAGGCATCCAAAAAGAAGCCGCGGACATACGGTGACTACCGCGAGATGCTCAAACAGGAACAGCTCGATATCGTGCACGTTGCCACGCCCGACCATTGGCACGCGCTGGCCATGATCGCCGCCGTCAAGGCGGGGGCCGACGTCTATGTCGAAAAGCCCATTAGCGTGGATGTGGTCGAGGGCCGCGCCATGCTTGCGGCGGCGCGCAAGTACAACCGGGTCGTGCAGGTGAACATGCAGCGGCGCAGCACGCCGCACCTGGTGGAAGCTCGCCAGAAGATTATCAAAGAGGGCCGGCTCGGCAAAGTCGCCTACGTGGAGATCTGCTGCTACTACCACATGCGGGCCCGGGGCAACCCGCCGGATATGGATCCGCCCGCGAACCTCAATTACGACTTATGGACGGGACCGGCCCCGATGCGGCCGTACAGCTCATTGGTCCATCCGCGGCGCTGGCGGGCCTTCATGGAATACGGCAACGGCATCATCGGTGATATGTGCGTGCACATGCTCGATATGGTGCGCTGGATGCTCGATTTGGGCTGGCCCAGACGCATCAGCTCGTCGGGCGGCATCTTGCTGGACAAAGACAGCAAAGCCAATATTACCGATACCCAGACGGCCACGTTCGATTTCGGTGATATCCCCGTGGTCTGGACGCATCGCACCTGGGGCAGCGCGCCTGATCCCGATTATCCCTGGGCCGCCTTTATCTATGGCGAGAATGGAACGCTCAAGGCCGACGTTCACAAGTATGAATTCATCCCCAGCGGTAAAGGCGAGAAGATCGGCGGCAAGGCCCTTTACGAATATGACAAGTATCCCGAGGATGAAACGGAGAAGGACCTGGAGCGCCACGTGGCCTCGGCCATGCGGTGGCACTGGAAGAACTTCCTGGGGATGGTCGAGACGCGAGGACGGCCGGTCTCCGATATTGAGCAGGGCTACATCACCGCCGCATCGTGTATCCTGGCGAATATCGCGTGCCAGCTCGGCCGGACGCTCGTCTGGAACCCGGAAAAAGCCCAGGTCGTGGGCGACGAAGAGGCGAACCGCCTGTTGCGTCGGCCATACCGCCAGCCCTGGAACCATCCCGATCCGCAGAACGTCTGAAGACACAGTTTGTAGTGTGCCCGTCAGGGCATTTCGGAAATAACGCCTTACGGCGTCACTACGAACGCACTTATATCCGGCAGGTTCCAGCCTTTTCGGTAGGTCCGCCGGATCATCGCATCGGCTTCGGGGGCGTTCTTCGCTTTCAAGGCAGCGGAGTCCCATTCGATTTTCTTGCCGAGACGCACGGCGAGATTGCCCAGCAGGACCATTTCGGTGAGCTGACCGGCGTAGTCGAAACTCGATAGCGGTTTGGGGCCTCCCTTGCATGCTTCGAGCCACTCTGTATCCTCGTTGGGCACGCGGCGAATTGTCTTGGGGACATCGGCAAACTTCTCGCTGCGGCCGCCGGGCGTGACGATCCAGTCGGTGGCGCTTCGCCTGAACAACATCATTCCTTCGTCGCCGACGAGAATCACGTCCCATTGCTTTGGGTCATTGCCAGTGGTTTCTGTTTTCTGTTTCTGCCGCGTTTTACCTTTTTTGTTGACGGCCGGTTCGACCACTTGCTTGCCCTCGGCCCCTTGCGTCGCCTTCTCGAACAAATCATACGGCGCGTTTTGCCTGCCGTCCTTGTTGCCGTCATACCAGACGTATTTCACCGCAGGCCCTTCGACCGCGGCCTTCGGGCCGACGGCGCTGCCGAGTTCCCCGCCGCCCACGGACTTTCTCGATGCGAAGCGATATGTGATGGTGGACCAGTCGGGCCCCGTTTCGCTCGTCTGGCCGCCTGATTCAGCCTCTACCGACAGCGGCGCGCCCAGATCGAGCGCCCAA
>DATKWR010000107.1:0-4474 GCA_035529475.1 Sedimentisphaerales bacterium
CATCGCCGGCGGCGGCATGGCCAACTGCTGCGAGCCTATGGCGGAGTTTATCGACGTATTCGTCTTAGGCGAAGGCGAGCAGGCCATTATTGAATTGGCCCAGTTGATCCGAGAGCAAAAAAAGGCTGGCGCATTGAAGGAACACAGCCTCGGCCTGATTGCAGAGCGATTCGACTGGGCTTATGTCCCTTCGCATTATAAAGGCGGGACGCTCAAGAGTGCCGTCGTTGAGGATTTTGAAAACGCGCCGGTGCCGCTTGCCCCAATTGTCCCGTTCGTCGAGGCTGTGCATGAGCGGGTCAGCGTGGAGATCATGCGAGGCTGTCCCGGCCGGTGCCGGTTCTGCCAGGCCAGCTTCTGCCGAAGGCCGATTCGCTATCGCAGCGTGGATAAGATCATCGAGATCGCCAAGGCGTGCTACCATTCGACGGGATTCGATACGGTCAGTCTTCTGAGCTTATCGAGTGCCGATTATCCCAAGCTCGACGAATTGGTCGCGGGCCTGCACTCGTATTTCGCGGACAAGCACGTCGGCTTGTCGCTGCCGAGCCTGCGCGTCGATAAGCAGTTGAAACTTTTGCCTGAAGTGCTGACCTCCGTGCGAAAAGGCGGGATAACCATCGCCGTTGAAGCGGCAAGTGAAAAGCTGCGCCGGATCATCAACAAGCCGTTGAAGGACGAGGACCTGTTCGCTGCGGCCGAGGCGGCCTACCGGGCCGGCTGGCAAAAACTGAAGCTGTACTTCATGGTCGGCCTGCCGGGCGAGACTCTGGACGATGTCAAACGCATCGTACCGCTCTCTCTGGAATTGGCGAGGCTGCGAAAGGCTGTAGCCGGCAGAGCGGCCCAGATCAATATTACCGTAAGCTGGTTTGTCCCCAAGCCTCACACGCCGCTGGCCTGGCTGGGCCAGAAGCCCAGGGCCTATTTCGAGCAGGCCAGACAGTTGATCCTCGACGAGAAAAGGAAGCTCGGCGTGAAGTTCCTGCAATTCAAGTTCCACGACATCGGCCGCAGCATTTTGGAATCGGCTATCGGGCGAGGCGACAGGCGCTTAGGTGACGTGATTGAAGCCGCCTGGCGGGCCGGCGCGAAATTCGACTTGTGGGATGAGTGTTTCAATTTCGAGCTTTGGCGCAGCGCCTTCGAGCAGTCCGGCATCGACCTCGACGCCGCCGCCCAAAGACAATTCAATCCCGCCGAAGCCCTCCCCTGGGACCACTTAGGCGGCCCCAACAAGAAATACCTGCTGAATCATCTCGAAGAAGCGAACAAAGAGATTGAAAATTCGGAGTGCGCAATGTAAAAGTGGTGAAGAGAAATTAAATACGAGATATTAAACAAGAGATACTATAAGGCTCGTTCGTCTCGGGCGTGCGTGTCGTTATTGACGAGGGAGATTCAATATGATGAGATTTGTAGTATTCGGCATATTTCTTGGCGGGTTTCTGGGTTTCATCAGTTCTTCGCTGGATATTGTGATTTGGAATTCTATGGGACGCCCGGATGTACTTGTACGTCCGGGATGGGAAGAGATTGGAATAGTTGTTATGATTATCTCGGGAATGTTTGTGGGCTTGCTCTACGGACTGATTCTCAATACGACCATCAGGCAAGAGGACCTAAGAGCAAATGCTTCCTTTGTTTTCTTTGTGACGGTGTTTGTTGCTGTTTTGATATACGCTGCGGCTGACTTTTTCTCGATCAAGCTTTTCAACGTCTTGCCCTGGTTTTGTGCACATGCGATTGTATTTTTGATCTCACTTGCTGTTGCCCGCCTCCGTTCAGGGCCTATTCAAACAACAAAGATGAGTGGGGCCAAAGATGGCTCAACTCAGACTATGTGAGATTGTGCCAGTTAGCAAAATCGTTAGCAGTAACGCGACGGCTGCGTATGCTTTTTTCAGAAGCATTGGCTCGTGACATGGCTGAGCCATCCCTCCCTCGGAAAATGCTTCCGCTTAGGCGTGACTAATCGTATAGTTTCCGCTTGAAAATCCACGCGGGACTTTGTAAATTTCACGCGGCCGGCGCGGTCTGAATTCTCAAAGATGAGAACTCGGGCTTAGAGAATATCGCGTGGATTTGCCGGCTGGGGGCAAATGGCCGGGCAGTCGCGGCACAGGGCTGCCAGTCGGTTTTGTTTTCGTTGGTTCTGCTTACAGGTGAAGGGAAATCGGTATGAAGTTATGCTCAATGCTCGGATGTGTCACTGTGACGCTCCTGGCACTCGGTTCTGTCACTGTCAAGGTCCGGGCCAGTAACCAGGTCCGCGTTGAAAGAACTCGGGCCGAAGTCGAAGCGATCATCAAGCAGGAGGGCAGCAAGCCGCCCGACTGGTGGGACTCGGTCGAGCTGAAATATCCCAACACTCTCGATCTGAGCTGGCCAGTCCGGCTGCCGCAGGGGACGCCCTGGAACGCAAACAAGAACGTCGGGCAATACATCTGGGACGTGATCAACCCGAATCCCCCGCGCTGGAAAGAAGGCATCAAGCTCGTGAATCACCTGATGATTCTGCACAAGGACGATCCGGCCAAGCTCGAGCGTTCGCTCGACACGCTCGGACGGATGTTCAACGACCTGCTGGAGGATTGGGCGCGGGCCGCGTTCTGGTGGCGAAAGAGCGAGCAGATGGGAGGCTTCGCGCCCCCCGTCAAGCTGGCCCGCTGTTACTGGAAGCTGGGCAGCAAAGAAATGGCGGCGGAGATTCTCTTAGAGATAGAGCGTGACTATGTGCCCGAGGCGAGCCAGATCAGGCTCTGGGGCGAGATGGGGGAAGTGGACAAGGCGCTGGAGCTGGCCGAATCGGCGGCCCAGGAGGGCTGGGCGGATGAGAGCTATCTGGCCGCTGGAGATGTATGCCGGCAGGCGGGCAGATATGTTCAGGCAGCCGCCTACTACCAGAAGGTCCTGGCCCTTCCCGATTTGGTCCCGCGAGGAAAAGGACCCCAGCGAGACCGGCCTAAGGAGCGGGCGCAAGCCAACCTCCAAGCCATTAAGCTATTCGACACGTTGGATCTCAAGCGCGTTCCCGACGGGGCGTACACGAGCAACAGCATTGCCTACGCGGACCAGCTCTACGTGGAAGTATCCGTTCGTTCGGGGCGCATCGAGTCGGTCAAAGTCACCAAGCACAAGGAGAGGCAGTTCTACTCGGCGTTCACCGACACGATTCGACAGATCGTATCGAAACAAAGCGTCAAGGGGATTGATGCCACCACGGGGGCGACGATCACCTCGGAGGCCATCATCAACGCAACCGCCAAAGCGCTGGCGGCCGGGATGAAGTAAGCACTCAACGGAGTTTTTCCGGCGGTTGATCGGGAATCACAGATGCAACTCAACCTTTTTCTGCCAAAGGAGAAAAATCACAAGGCGCTGAAAGCGATGGGTCCGACGTGGCTGGCCTCGCCCGTTCGACGCATCGCTCAGACCGTGTGCCTGCTCGCATTCATGGTTCTGTTCTTCTACGTGTGCTGGCCTTACACATCCGAACAGCAACAGGATAGCCCCCTGCTACTGCCCCATGCAGAGTTTTTCCTTCTGCTCGATCCCCTTTTGAGCGTGTCAGCGGCGCTGGCAGCGAGGGCATGGGTATGGTGCCTGGCCGGGGCGGCGGCGGTGCTGCTGGTCGGCATCGTTCTGCCTCGCTGGTTCTGCGGATACATTTGTCCTCTGGGGACGATGATCGACGGGTTTGACTGGCTCGTCGGCAGGCGAGTCACACGATTCCGCACCGGCGCAGAAGGCTGGTGGATCCATCTGCGATACTACGTGCTGGCAGTCGTGCTCGTTGGGGCGGCTTGCGGCGTGCTGCTGTCCGGCTTTGTCGCCGCCATCGCGGTAGTGACGCGAGGGATGCTGTTCATGTTCGGGCCGGTACAAATGGGACTGCTCAAGGGCTGGTATCTCGTTCCCAAAATGAACTTCGGACACTACGTTTCGATACTCCTTTTCGTGATGGTGTTCGGTCTCGGCCTGCTCAGGCCGCGGTTCTGGTGCGCCTATGTCTGCCCGACCGGGGCGCTGCTGTCTCTTGGGAACCTGCTGCGTCTGACCGAGCGCAAGGTGGAGGCGACGTGCATCGAGTGTGGCCGCTGCCTGGCCGCCTGCTCTTTCGATGCGATCAAGCCTGACTATTCGACCCGGGCCCTCAACTGCACGTTCTGCCAGGTCTGCGGGGGCGTGTGCCCATCACATTCGATCAATTTCGTCAGCCGCTGGAGCAACGCCGGTCTCAAACCGGCAAGCCAGTTGGCGGGTGCCCAGCAAGCGTTCTCCCGCCGGGGCTTTCTGTTCGGGAGCATCGGGGCCGTCGCAAGCGGAGCGGCGGCAGGCGCAGCCCTGGCGCACGAGCGCGCGGGCTACGCAGAAACTTTTCCCATTCGTCCGCCGGGCTCCTTGCCCGAACGCAGGTTCCGCCAACAGTGCATTCGCTGTGGGGAATGTTTCAAGGTCTGCCCCAACAACG
>DATKWR010000108.1:0-4648 GCA_035529475.1 Sedimentisphaerales bacterium
TCAGGGCCGAACATACCATCAGTCCACAGCGCTCACGTGCGCCGGCGGAGTTGCTGGAAAAAGCGAACATTCTGTTCCGTTGCGGTCGGGGCTGCCGCGTATGGGTAGATCTTCTCTGTGCCATTTCGTCTGACTCCTTCAAATCGCTGATGGGCGTGTTAAATGCCGATTCGTCTGATTTTCTACTCTACCTATAAGAGGCACAGCGAGCTGCCTCGGTAACGAATTTTGCGCGCAGCATTGCCTGGCAGAAGCGAATCTGATAGAACTTCCAAGACCAGATTCAACTTGTGGATTGTCGGGCACAGGCAATAAATCGTCTGTGAAAACACAGAAAGTGAGGTTGGCCTATGGTGCGTTTTCAAAATCTCTTGAAGTTTCATCTGGTTGTCGCCGTCAGCTTACTGTCAGGCGCCGCTTTTGAATCCATGGTCCTGGCCGGCTCGGCCAAGCCGGCTCGAACCCCGCTGGTGACAGTGGCGGACCTCGACGTGGGGGAATCTCAAACACTGAAACTGCACGATGGTTCCCTGGCAACGGTCAAGCTGCTCGATTTGAAGGAGACCCGGGATGATATTCGCAACGCGGTCCGGCAGGCGGTGGTGACCGTCGAAGTCAACGGCAAAAGCATTTCCCTTGTCTCTTCCACGTATCGCCTCCCGGTCGCCGTAGCGGGCGTGCAAATCGACTGTCCCATCACGAAAGGTTATCTGCAAAACAGCAGCAAGGAGAATGCGTGGGGATTGACGAAAGATGCACGGCTGCGGCTCTGGCCCGCCGGCTCGCCCTGGATAAAAACGGGCTCCTTCGTTTATCCGGCCAAACAGTGCTGGTTCGCCACAGATACTCAAATGGCGAACGTGCCCACTTTTGTCGATGGCGGCGAAGTGCCCAGCAACAAGAATATCTACTATCACTACGGGCTGGACTTTGGCGGGGTCGAGGGCTTGGTCGATGTGGTTGCCGCGACCGATGGGTTGGTCGTATCCTCGGGTGTGGAAAAGCTGCCCGGTTACGAAGATTCCCCCGTTGCGCCGCGTTACGATGTGATTTACGTCCTCGACGAGCGGGGCTGGTTCTACAGGTACAGCCACCTCTATAAAATCGAAGAGTTCGTAAAACCGGGCCAACACGTCAGGATGGGTCAGAGGATCGGGATTCTCGGCAAGGAAGGGGGCAGCGGCGGCTGGTCCCACCTGCATTTCGATATCCGTTGCAGGCAGCCGTCGGGCCTGTGGGGCATACAGAACGCTTACGCTTTCGTCTGGGAGGCGTACCAGCGCGAACGCCACCCTGAGATCATCGCCGTAGCGAGGCCCCACCACGTGGCCTGGGCGGGGGACAGTGTCGAGCTCGATGCCACCCGCTCCTGGAGCCGCGAAGGCGCCATCGAGAAATTCGAGTGGACGTTTTGCGACGGGAGTTCAGCGGCCGGCCCGCGCGTGCGGCGCACGTATGACAAACCCGGGGAGTATAACGAGATCGTGAAGGTCACGGACGCATCGGGTGACATCGACTACGACTTCGCCGTCGTTCAGGTGATTGACAAGAATCACCCCGACCAGTTGGCGCCCACGATCCACGCGGCCTATTACCCGACCTTCGATATCAAGCCCGGCGATGAAATCACCTTCAAGGTGCGCTCATTCCGCACGACGTACGGCGGCGAGGTTTGGGATTTCGCAGACGGCAGCCCGAAAGTGACGGTCCAATCGGACGGCAACGCCAACGTGCACGACCCGAATGGGTACGCCGTCACCACGCATCGCTATAAGGCGCCCGGGCAGTATATCGCTACGGTAAGACGCAGCAACGAGCGAGGTCACGAGGCCATCACTCATTTGCAGATTGTTGTGGGGGGCGACGATTAGAGCTTCGGCTCATCGGGTATGTTCATGGCCCTGGTGGGCGTACGGGCTTCCGGCGTCTCCTGCGTCTTTTCAACAGCACCCTGACCCGGCGGCCGGCGCGGCCGAGACTAATCCCGTAGTCCGCTGCGAATCGCAACAGAAGATAAAAGCCAACGCCCAGAAGAATGACTATTCCGGCAAGGATTCCCGGCCGCCTGCCTGATGCTATTTCAGGTTCGGTAGCCGCCCACAGCGTCACAGGCACATCGACAGATACCCTCATTCCCGCTGAAGGACTCTGCTCGAGAATGGTGCCGGCCTGCTGATTGCTATACACGACCAGAACCTCGGCCAATCGCAATCTTGCATCCGCGAGAATCTCCTCGGCTTGCTCCCGGGTGTACCCCCGCACGTCGGGCACGTCGGTGATCGTTCCGGCCATCACCGATAGATGCACGTCGGTGCCGACGCCGACGTTCGCTCCCGGCGCGGGGTCTTGTCCGACAACAATATCCTCATCCAGATTGGCCGGCTGCTCGGACACGTCTCCCACACTCAATCGAGCCGCTCGGATGGTCTCTTCGGCGTCCCATCGGTTGTGCCCGCGCACATCGGGCACGTCAACCATTTCCTTGCTTGCCACGAATAAGTCCACGGCGCTGTCGGGAAGGACGTGCGTTCCGGCCGCCGGACTTTGGTCAAGAACGGTGCCGGGCTCCTCATCTGAAGAATGGTCAAACCGCTGCCCCGGACGAAGCCGGGCCTTCCGGAGAATGCTCGCCGCCTCTTCCACGCTGTGGCCCCGCACGTCGGGCACTTTAGCCGCCACCCTGACGGCCACCCACAGATCCACGGCCGTCCCAACAAGGGCCAGATTCCCCGGGGCCGGTTCCTGCCGGACGATTGTCCCCTCGGGCTGATAGGACAGGCGCTTAGTCACCTGGCCCACGCGCAATTGCAGCTTCGCCAAAATCTCCTGGGCTCCTTTGACTTGCCGCCCTCGCACGTCCGGCACCTCGACCGGCGCGCTAACGGCCACCCACAACTCAACGGCCGTGCCGACGGCGACCTTGGTTCCGGCGGCGGGCTCCTGCCATACGACGCTGTCTGCCGGCTGATCGGAAAAACGCTTGACGACCTCGCCCAGGCGCAGCCGTTCCTTCTTGAGAATATTCTCGGCCTCCTGGCGGCTTTGCCCTCGAAGGTCCGGCACGGCGATCAACTCTTTATATGCCACGCTCACGTTTACTTGCGTGCCGACGGGAACCTCCGTCTCGGCCGCAGGGTCCTGTCGCAGGACCGTATCAGGCTCGACATCCGAATTCACCTTTGAGATTTGTCCCAACGTCAGGTTGGCCCCGGCAAGGATTTTCTTTGCATCACCCAGATCGTGGCCAACCACTTCAGGAGCCAGTACGTTGCCTTCAAGCTGAAAATCATCGACGTTGATATGGCCCCATTCATCGGAGGATTCATCCACGATGCGGATCCGCCCGGTCCTTCCGGCAATAGGATGCAGGTCCCACGTGATCCTTTCCATCGTTTCAACGTCCTTGCCCGTCTGGTAGAAGGCCCTTGCTTGCTCGGCCAGCACGTGGTCCACGATCACAAGCTCGACGCGCATCTCCGGGCCGCTGCCTCCGCCAATCAGAAAGCTGATCGTTCCCGCGGGAAGCGTGAACGGCGGAGAAGTCAGCGTGCCCTGGGGTTCGTCCCCCTGAATCTCGCCCGGGTTTTGGCCAGTGTGGCCCTGGAATTTCTCGAATGTTCCGATCCACCAGGAGCCCTGATGGTTGGAAGGCTCAGCCCGGCCACGCGCTACGGGATTGTCGTTCATCGTCGGCTGATGGTCAAAGGCGTCGCCGGTCTTTTCCCAGCCTCGCAAATCCCCCTCCTCGAAATCCCTGGTAAATAAAGTCTCCTGCCCCCAAAGACAAGGGCAAATGATTAGTGATAGTGGGTAGATGATGAGTGCCGACGGTCTAATCATTATTCACTAACCCCTAATCAGTCCCTGTATGACCTGTACGAAGTATATTCGATTTAACGTGCCAGGCAAGAGGGCTTGTGAAAATAGCCGGGGTGCTTTTAAGGGGCGGCTAATCGCTTGCAAACCAATGGCGGATTTGGTAAGTGGGGAAAAGGCCATTGTGAATATCGAGTATCGAATAAGGAATATCCAATGACGAGGCACATTTACACGACTGCAATAGTGGTGGCCTTTGTGATGCTTTGCGGCTGCCGGCAAATCGAGTCGGCGCACGCAATCAAGGTCACCGAAACCGACCAGGGCTTTCTCTTCACTGAGAGCGGCGACAAAGTCATGTTCTATCAGCGCGAGCATAAATCCCTGAACGGAGAATACGCCCGAGCGAATTACATCCATCCGCTTTACGGCCTCGACGGCGATGTCCTCACAGAGGACTTCCCCGCCGACCACCTGCACCACCGCGGCGTCTTCTGGGCGTGGCACCAGGTATGGGTTGGCGATAAACAGCTTGGCGATTCGTGGGCCGTGGAGGATTTTGTCTGGGATATCCGCGACGTCAAGGTTCTGACGCCCGATTCCAGATCGAAGGCCCTGCAGGTTCAGGTGTACTGGAAGTCGCCCCTCTGGACCGACGCCAATGGCAACCAAAAACCGTTTGTAAAAGAAAACACGACAATCCGCGTCTATCGCGCCGAGCAGGATATCCGCAAAGTGGATTTCGAGATCAGCCTGCTGGCGCTGGAGGATAACCTTCGTCTCGGCGGCTCTGAAGACGAAAAGGGCTATGGCGGTTTTACCACAAGAATCC
>DATKWR010000109.1:0-3626 GCA_035529475.1 Sedimentisphaerales bacterium
TTTAAATCTGTGTCGAAAGGATAACCGTTCGGGACAGAAAAACCTGTCAGATCCCTCGACATTGCTCGGGACGGCTTCGCCGGATTGCCGGGGCCGTCCGGCCTCGCAATAACGAGAAAACGGTGGGGCAAGCCGCCACCCTACGAATCCGCGTTCACCGGCGTAAATCGGCGTTCATCTGCGGTTATTGACTATGGAATGCTATCGAGGAAATCTCTACAGACCTTCGGTACCGGTCCGGCCAGTTCGCGCAGCCTCTGCTCGTCGAGCATATAGCCGTAACCGTGGATTTGCATGTGGCGAAATACAAGCAGTTTTCGAAGAGCCTCAAATTGGCTCTGAGATATGATGGATTTCTGGTGAGATGCCAGAAGGACTTCTTTATGCCAGCTTTCCGTTTTTGCAATCTTGATATCGTACGTCTCTAACTTGCTGCGTAGGATTCGTTCTATGCCGGTATAGACATCCTGCAAGAGTTTTCCCAATGCGATTGTCTCATAAGTCGTGAGCTCTTCTTGAGTCGTTAAATCCTCGATCATGTCTATGGTGCGCAGAATATTGTCGCGTTCGGCGCGGACATAGTCCGATTCAGCGCTCATAGATGCGCACTCCTCTGGCCCGAACGATGGCGCTAATCGGCGAGTCCTGCTCCAAGTCGATAAGGTCCACCGGCTTAGGCAGCTCAAAAAAGAGCCGGCCGTAGAAATCGAAGAACTTTTCAGGAACCAGTCCCTCGACGGCCAAGTCAATATCCGTCGCCTGGTCCTCATCTTCAAGGGCCGAGCCGAACAGCCATACGCTCTTGACGCCGAAGTCTCTCGCACAGGCTCTTACAGTCTCTACAAGATTTGACGAAATCATATTAAAACCCAATATAAACGTCGCAAAACCCAAACCTTAGTCATCATATCGACATATTGACTGCCCTGCAATGGAAAAGGCCGGATCTTCGTTCGTAGCTCATACAATATGTGGTTTCAAAGATTTTGGTGTTGTTTCGCGTTCATTCGTGGTTGCTGATTACGATTTTTTCGTGCCCTTTTGTGCCTTCTTGCGGCAGAGGTTTTGACAGGCTAACAGGATGGAAAGTGCGGCGGGGATCAGGTCATCAGGTTATTAGGCGGTGGGTATCAGGGGATCAGGAAATCGGGGTAGGTCCCTCGCTGTCGCTCGGGACGCTCCCTTAGGGAGCCCCAACGGCGCGGACCGCGTGCTCGGGGAGGTCCTTCGGCGGTGCTCAGAGCCTGCCCTGAGCCTGTCGAAGGGACGCCTGCGCGCGCAGGCCCGAACGACGCGGACCGCGTGCTCGGGGAGGTCCTTCGGCGGCGCTCAGGACGCCTGCGCTCCCACGCCGAAACGGCATCGACGGCGTGCTCGGGGAGGTCCTTCGGCGGTGCTCAGGACGCCTGCGCGCGCAGGCCCGAACGGCGCGGACCGCGTGCTCGGCGATTTTCGCGGTTTCGGGAGCTGGGCTATTGACATCTCGGACGGGGTGTAATATAAGTGATTCCTTTGTTTCCTTGAGGAGTTTTGGCCGGGCAGGTGCAGAGTGAGTTTGGGCATTGCTCCGGCGGCCTTGGGGTTCGGTAAGCAGGGATTTTACGCAAAAAGGAGATTTTTGGCATGGCACAGAAACGAGTGTATTTTTTCGGCGGTGGAAAGGCCGATGGGAATGCGAAAATGAAGGAGCTGCTCGGCGGCAAGGGCGCGAACCTCGCCGAGATGTCCAGCCTGGGGATTCCGGTGCCCGCGGGCTTTACGATCACCACCGAGGTGTGCACGCACTTTATGAAGACCGCCGGAAAGTATCCCGCGGGGCTCGAAAAAGACGTGGACGCCGCCGTGAAGAAAGTCGAGCAGATTATGGGCGCCCGGTACGGTGCCCCGGAGAATCCGCTGCTTTTCTCCGTTCGCTCCGGAGCACGTGCATCGATGCCTGGAATGATGGAAACAATTCTCAATATCGGTCTAACGAGCAAAACCATCCCGGGGCTGATAGCCAGGAGTGGAAGCGAGCGTTTTGTGTATGATGCGTACCGGCGTCTGATCATGATGTACTCGGACGTCGTCATGGAGAAGGCGGCCGGCATCGAGCCCGCCGAGGGTAAGGCCATCCGGCATCTGCTCGAGAAAGAGATGCAGAAGATGAAGGACGCCCGCGGGATCCAGCAGGACACAGACCTGACCGCCGACGACCTCAAGCAGCTCGTCGCCACCTTCAAGGACAAAATCAAGCAAGTGCTCAAGAAGAATTTCCCCGACGACCCGAAGGACCAGCTTTGGGGCGCCATCGCCGCGGTCTTCACGTCATGGAACGGCAAGCGCGCCAAAGCCTACCGCCGCATCGAAGGCATCCCCGACGAATGGGGCACCGCCGTCAACGTCCAGTCGATGGTCTTCGGCAACATGGGCAACGACTGCGCCACCGGCGTCGCCTTCACGCGCGACCCGGCCACCGGCGCGAACCGATTCTACGGCGAATTCCTCGTCAACGCCCAGGGCGAAGACGTCGTCGCCGGCATTCGCACGCCGCAGGCCATCAACAAAGAATCCATGAGCGATTCCTCGCGTCACCTGCCCTCGCTCGAAGGGCTCATGCCGGACCTATACAAGCAGTTGGCCGGCATCCGCACGCGCCTCGAGAAGCACTACCGTGACATGCAGGACATCGAATTCACCATCCAGAGCGACAAGCTTTACATGCTCCAGACGCGCACCGGCAAGCGCAACGGCACCGCCGCGGTCGCGATGGCCGTCGATATGGCCAGCGAGAAGCTCATCTCCAAGAAGGAAGCCATCATGCGCGTCAGGCCCGAGCAGCTCGACGAGCTCCTGCACCCGATGCTCGACCCCAAGGCGGAGAAGAAAGGCAACCGCCTGGCCAAGGGCCTTCCCGCCGGGCCGGGTGGCGGCGTCGGCCAGATCGTTTTCACCGCCGACGACGCTGAGGCGTGGGCCGCCCAGAAAAAGCCGGTCATTCTCGTCCGGGACGAGACCAGCCCCGAAGACGTCCACGGCATGCGCGTCGCCCAAGCCATTCTCACCGCGCGCGGCGGCATGACCAGTCATGCGGCGCTGGTCGCCCGAGGCTGGGGCAAGTGCTGCATCGTCGGCTGCGGCTCGCTCAACATCGACAGCCACACAAAGACCATGATCGCCAACGGCCAGACCTTCCGCGAAGGCGACTGGATCTCGCTCAACGGCTCCATCGGCGTCGTTTATGAAGGCCGGCTCGACCTGCTGCCCGCCGACCCGGAGCGAAACGAAGATTATAAGACCCTCATGTCGTGGGCCGACAAGATTCGCAAGCTCAAGGTCCGCACCAACGCCGACAACCCGCACGATGCGAAACTCGCGCGGCGCTTCGGCGCCCAGGGCATCGGCCTGTGCCGGACCGAGCACATGTTCTTCGGCCCCGACCGGATCGCCCCGATGCGCGAGATGATTCTGGCCGACGATGAAAAAGGCCGCAAGAAAGCTCTTCGCAAGCTGCTGCCCCTCCAGCGCAACGATTTCATCGGCATCTTCAAGGCGATGGATGGATTCCCCGTGACCATCCGGACGCTGGATCCGCCTCTGCACGAGTTCCTCCCCCAGGATGCCGAAACCCGCCGGGAGATGGCCGC
>DATKWR010000110.1:0-2206 GCA_035529475.1 Sedimentisphaerales bacterium
AATTCGAAGAAGCCGGCATAAAGCACGTCAATATGAGAAGGGCATAGTCAGCAAAGAGCACACTTTCTCACCCTCCAAATCGTCCTGCATCAAGAATCTGGAAAAAAGGCGCAAGTTTTCGGCCGCTCATGCGTCATTGTAACTGAAGGTAACAGAATAAGCTTGTATCGCTCAACGTGTCGGGACAATTGAAAGGGATGAACATGGAATCTGCTTTTGCATCACACGGAGGACAAGTGGCATTTCCCGCAATCGGTATGTTGGTTGTTATACTGGCCCTGCTGGTGCTGCTTCCACTGAAGATCCTGATCTTCTGCATGATCTTCTCCAAAGCCGGCTACTCCTGGGCCCTTGGCCTGTTGATGCTCATACCGATAGCAAACATAATCATGGTGCTCATATTGGCTTTCGGCGACTGGCCTGTACGGCGAGAGCTGTGCCAGCTAAAGCAAATGGGCGGATACAAAGGATAACGGGTTTTATCCACCGATGCGGTATAGCTTCGAGATGGTGCGGATAATCAGGCTGCCTCGGATGGCGGCGGGGGTGGCCATGCACATTTCGTTCAGGGCGTTTTTGCCGAGGACTTTGAATTCGGGACCCGCCTGGATAATGAACGTATCGCCATCCTCGCTCAGGCAGAAAATCTTGCCGTTATTGGCCCAGGGCGAAGCTGTGAAGGCCGTCGCCCCGGCGGCGATTCGCTGCCGGCTATAGACTTCATCGCCTGTCTTAGCGTCATAACAGCTCAAGAAGCCCCTGTCGTACAAAACGTACAGATAGTCGCCATAGACGATGGGCGATGGATTGTAGGGTCCGCCTTGCTTGTCACACCACGCGACGTATTGACTGCCGGCCTGATTCTCTGCGAGGGTAATGTCCCCCTCAGCCCCCGGCCGGATCGCAAAGAGGGGCCGTTTCTTGTCGCCGACGTAGCCTGAGGTGACATAGAGCAGGCCATGCTTTGCCAGCGGCGTGGGGATAACGATGTTTGACATGCCGCCCAGCTCCCAGAGGAGTTTGCCTTCAAGATCATACGAACGGATTTTGCCCGTTCCGCACGTTATCAGTTCCGTGCGTTGGTCGTTCTGCCAGATGTACGGTGTCGCCCAGTTGCTTTTCTCATCGCGCTGCACGCGCCAAATCTGCTCGCCCGTTTTCTTGTCCATCGCAACGAGGAAAGACTGCTCATCATTGTCGTTCTGTATGAAGAGCTTATCATCGTAGAGCACCGGCGATGCGGCGGTGCCCCAGTTGTAGCGGATTTTGAAGCTTGCGAATTCCTTCGACCATAACTGCTTGCCGTCCAGGTCGTAGCAGTACAGACCCACGTTGCCGAAATAAGCATAGACCCGCTGCCCATCGGTGACGGGTGTCTCGGAGGCGTGCGTATTCTTGATGTGTAAAGGATGCCGGGGCACTGCCTTGTGCGCGACTTGCTCCCAGAGGATCTTTCCACTGCCCATATCGATACAATAGACCATCCAGCGGTGAGTCTTGTCCGAAGGTTTCTCGCGGTTGCCGCCGAGGTAGAGCCCCTTCTTGGGCATTTCGTCATCGCCTTCGCTGACGGCCGAGGTGAGAAATATTCTTTCGCCCCAAACGATGGGGGACGACCATGCTCGCCCCGGGATCTCGGTCTTCCAAACGACGTTCTCCGTGGTGCTCCAGGTGTCGGGCAGGATGACATCCTCTACAACGCCTGCCGAAGGGCCGCGAAACTGGGGCCAGTTGACCTGTGCATAGACGCCGGGGGCCGGAAGAAGAATGGCCATTACAATACGTACGAGGATTCGGCTCATGCGACTCGCCCTTTCAGCAACATTGGCTTCAGCCTGGTCCGACGAGCCTTCTGGCTGGCGGACAGATGGCTCTTGTTACTGAGATAATACTTTGGTCCGGGCCCGGACGCTACCTCTTTTTGCGTCCCGTCACGAAGGCGGGTAATTTTGCACTTTGCCTGCTGGGCTTACAAGCGGTAGAATGAAACCCTGTGGATCCGAAGATTTCAAATTTGAGATTTCAAATCAGACCATGTTTGGGAGGCTTTGCGATGAGTGCTGTGAAGACTGACCGGCGCAGCTTTTTGAGAGGGACCATTGCCACGGCTGTCGGGATGGCGGGTTTTCCATGTGTTATTCCTTCCTCGGCTTTGGGCGGGGCCGGCGGTGTCGCGCCGAGCAGCCGGATTACCATGGGCTCCATC
>DATKWR010000111.1:0-2464 GCA_035529475.1 Sedimentisphaerales bacterium
TCGGCCAGATCGTCCGCCAGTTTCGCTCGAAAGAACCTGTCCTGCGAGACCAGCGCATATTGTGTTGCACCCAGCCGGGCCTTGACGATCATCGCAAGGCTGTAACGAACGGAATCGCCCACGACCAGCGCGCCGGTCAAAACGGCCGTACTGACCACCATCGTCAGCAGGACGCCCAGGTTCGTTCTCCAATAGAAGCCAAGACTGCTTCTCGCAAGTCGCCACAGACTCATCGCGAGCCCCCATCTTTCAATAAACCTTCTCGCAATTCCGTCACGTGTCCGATGTGATTCGCAAGCTCGAGTGAGTGGGTGACAACAACCAAAGCCACCTGCTCGCGGCGGTTCAGTTCGATCAGTAGATCGGCGATGTTTTCCGATGCTTCCTTGTCCAGCGAGCCGGTGGGTTCATCCGCTAACAGCAGCCGGGGTTTGTTGATCAGTGCTCTGACGACGGCCACACGCTGGCGCTGCCCGCCGGAAAGCTCACCGGGGCGGCGCAGCAGGAATTCTTTCAATCCTACGCGATCCAACAGCTCAACTGCCCTTGCGTGAACCTGCTGCGTTGACGGATGACTTTTGTCGGCGAGCGTCGGCACCAGGACGTTCTCCAGCACCGTGCACTGCGGCAACAGATGATGCAATTGAAAGACGAAGCCGATTTGCCTGTTGCGAATTCGCGCCAGTTGCGCCTCGTCAAGTGAGGCAAGGTCCAGGCCGTCAAAGAGTACCTGGCCGCTCGTCGGGCGGTCCAGGGCGCCGATAATATTGAGCAGCGTGCTTTTGCCGCAGCCGGACGGTCCGACGATGACTATAGACTGAGCCTTTTCGATCTTCAGCGAAATGTCCTTCAGGACCCGGACGCCGCTCCCATCCTGCGCCGACGAATAGCTTTTTCCCACGTGCACAAGCTCAAGCATGATTATCCTCAGATACCGTGCTGCACAACTTCTTCGTATATACGCAATAGATTCCAGACAGTTTGGCTAATATTGAATTTCTCAATAACCGCATTCCTGCCCTGCGTTCCGAGCTGTCGTGCATAATCAACATCGAGCAATAGGGATTGCAGCGCCGC
The DNA here is from genome assembly GCA_035529475.1 of Sedimentisphaerales bacterium. GTDB lineage: Bacteria > Planctomycetota > Phycisphaerae > Sedimentisphaerales > Anaerobacaceae. Next base: position 1,078 of record DATKWR010000111.1, read on the forward strand.
GGCGAAAGCCTTCGCGTTGTTCGGCTCACACAAAAGCCCCCCCCCTGTCATCTCGAGCAACTCCGGAAACACCCCGTGCGCCGGCTGAACTACGGGTACACCGGCCGCCAGTGCCTCAAGAACGTACAGCCCGTACGCTACAGGCTGCTTCTCCGGAACGCACAGCACGCAAAGTGTTCGCAGGAATGCCTGCCTGGCCGCAAGGCTGAAATCCTCGACAAACTCGACGTCATCGCTCAGGCCGCAGGAGTTCAGCCGCCGGCGGATCTTCTCCAGAAACTCCCTGTCATCGGGCGTACTGCCGCCGGCTATTCTCAGTCTCGCATTTTTCAGTTCCGGGTTTGACTTCAAGTGAACGAAAGCCTCGACCAGAGCGTCCAGGCCCCTGTCGGGACACATGCGCGAGAGATAACCGATGGTCGGCACCTCCGGTTTGGCCTGCGAAGGCTCGTATCCATCCAGCGAAATGCCGGTATGTGCAACGCATACCTTTTCTGGTTGCAACCCCAGCCTGTCGCGCATGACGTCCGCGTAGAATTTGCTGACCGCAACGAACCTGTCCACGTCAACCGCGCGGTCCGCGACGATCTGCCATGCCTGCCTGGAGTACGGCGGCGGCAAGCCGTCCAGAAATCCGTCCTCATCCTGAAGCAGACATACCACCGGAACACGGAGTCTCTGCCTGATAGATTTCGCCAATCCGATCAGAAGAACGTTCGACAGGCATACGATGTCCGGCTTGTTGTCCTGTGCGTCCAGCCACTCGACGAGCCTGTCCAGTTCTTTCGTCTGCCGGCCCTGTTCTCCACGGAGCATCGAAACGGTCATTGCCCCGAGGTCTCTGGCACTGGTCATCCCGGCGCGGCGTGCCACCCACCTCAAGAGCTTTGGCGAGTCGAACAGACGGTCGAGCCAACGCGGCGTTCGCCGGAAGAGCGCCGATTTCTGTTGAAGGAACACGTTGATTCCGCCGAAGAAAATTGGAGAAACGCCGGCGGAATCAGCTTCCTGGCCTTGTAACGGCAGGTAAAGGGGCATCATCAGGACATCGTGTCCCAGTTTAAGGATCGCCCTGGCCAGGGCTGTGTCACGCAGGCAATTCTCGCAATAGAAGTTGTCACCCGCGCTCGGTGTGATTTGAACGATACGCATGAGTCTGCCTCAATTTTGTCACGGAGCGCCGAATGCATACACGTTGCCGTCGTCGCAGCCGACCACAACCACGGGCGCCGCAACGGCCGGCGAGGACGTAATCGCCTGGCCCGTCTCATAGGACCAGACCCTGCTTCCATCGGAAAGCCTCAGCAGATAGAGCCGACCGTCCTCGGAACCAACGACAACCTTGTCCCCGCAAATCACGGGCGAGCTGTCAACCTCGCCAAGCGTC
>DATKWR010000112.1:0-5516 GCA_035529475.1 Sedimentisphaerales bacterium
CGTCCTCGAAGAATACAAGTCTGAGCCGTGGGCCAAAGAAGCCTTAGCCAAGCAGCCCGTTGAGGCGCAGAAACCGGCGAAAGTGAGCGATAAGCAACCCGTCACAGAGAAGAAACCGTCGCCAAAGACCGGAAAGCCCTCAACGGTCACCGGCCAAACACATCTCTCTGGTAACTACACGACGGAAGGTGAGACAGAAAAGGATATTAGCGAGTACGGCAGCAAGAGACCAGAAAAGAACTTCAAGGCCGACCTGGTAAAATATGCCAAGGCACTGCAGCAGGAATTGGGGTGGGAATTTGATGCCGACCGCAAGGGAAAACAGCAGATTGCAACGACGAATGTAGCTCCTGCTGGCGGCGATGGTACTTTCATTCTTTGGAAGCCTGGCACAGAAGACGGCGTTTATATCAGTATCAGCGTGGACCGCATTGGCGACGATTTGGAAGTTCGCAAAAAGGAGCCCTGGGGTGGGAGTATGCTCTGGCGATACACCAACAAGAAGAACAAATACGGTGGCGCAGAATCCGTGAATCAATGGGCCAAGTGGGATATTACGGCCGCTGAATTCGCTGGGCTGATAAGAAAAGAAGTGGACTTTCGTGGGGGGCGTCCCAAGCCAGAACCGGCCCCAGGCAAGAAAGCACCCATTGTTGAGGTCATACGGTCCCCGCATCTCGAATGGGAACACTTCATCAATAGCCTTTCGGCAGCGGAAAAGAAGAAAGCAGAACATGTCATTCCCCCGAAATATCAGGGGCGAAGCTATGCAGATGTTCGGGCGCAGATTGAGCTTGTCAAAGAAACATTAGGCGAAACTAAGTCCACCGAACCGGAGCAAAAACTCCTTGCCTCTCTCGTTACCGAACTCGAGTCGGCCAAACCGCTGACCAGCGAAAGATTCTTTGCCCTGGCGGACGAAGCCTATGGCGGCACAAGGGCGGAAGGCAAGTACGGACCCTCTGACGCCTACGATGTCCTCGAAACCGCCGTCAACAAATATATCAAGACCCGCGGAGAGGGATTGTCACCGGCACAGGATTACGGCGTGGCTGTCGATGTCGTCAAGTGGCTCGATGAAGACCTGCTCGCAAAACTCCCGACACAGACCAACCGAAGCGGCGAAAAGCAGCTCATGCAGCAGTTCTCGACGCCCCCGCACTATTCCTACGCGGTCGCGTGGGCTGCGAACATCGGCAAGGATGACGTAGTGCTGGAACCTTCCGCCGGCACAGGTAGTCTGCTCGTCCACGCCATGAACGCCAAACCCGCAAAGGTCTATGCAAACGAACTGTCAGACAGACGCGCAAAATTGCTGCGTCAGTTGGGGCCGGACGAGGTCTTTGCGGAAGACGCCGAACAGATTCACAACATCCTGCCGCAAGACAAGCGGCCCACTGTTATCCTGATGAACCCGCCGTTCTCGATGGCAGCACACCGGATGGGGGGAAAGAAGGTCTATGGAACGGACACCAAGCACATTGAGGCGGCTCTAAAATATCTGCAAAAAGGCGGGCGCCTTGTGGCTATTATGGGCAGGCCGAGGGTCGAAGGTACGGAATCGGCCACGTTCGACAGATGGGTAAACGGGCTCAGAAACCGCTATAACGTGCGGGCCAATGTCCATGTCGGCCGGAACGTCTATAAGAAGTACGGTACGAGCTTCCCGACGCGCCTGCTCATCATCGACAAGACCGGCCCGACTACGAAAAAAATTGTTGGCGGACCTGTTGACAATATCCCCGACTTGATGTATGCTATAGAAGGAGTTAGAAATGACAGGGTTAAAGCAAAACCTGAATCAATGGGAGCGGGTGGCCAAAAAGCTCCTCGACCAACTCAAGCAGGAGTCCGACCCGCAAAACCTCTACAGCCTGCAGCTCCTGAGCTGGCTGCTGGACAACTACCAACTGAAAGGCCCGTGGGCGAAGTACGAGTCCCTGTTCCAGGAGCAGGTAAAGGTCATGTTCGCGTGGAACCCGGCGGGCGTCCAAAGGGTGCTGCTGAAGGACTTCCAGCCGAGCGTCCAGGACCGGCAAGACCCGGACAAGTTCGCACTCCTGCTGCTGGAAAACCTCGAGCGGAGTCTGAATCTGTCCTAAAGCCCGCCAGCGTCCAGCAGGATCGCAAGAAAGGCAAACTCTCAGATAATATCTTCGAATCATACACACCTTCGAAGTTCTACTTGTCAGGCGCGAAGAAACATCCTGCCGCCCTGGTGGAATCAACGGCAATGGCGGCAGTTTCAGCGCCCGACATAAAGTACGAATTGTCCCTTCCCCAAGCTATGGTGGCCGAGGGCAAACTCTCCGATATTCAGTTGGAAGTTATCGCTTACGCCGGCCAGGCACACAGCGACAAGTTACCGCCGACCCCGGAAGGGGTTGAATACCGCAAGGGTTTCTTCATCGGGGACGGCACAGGCGTAGGCAAAGGCCGCGAGATTTCCGGGATCATCCTCGACAACATGAACAAGGGCCGCAAGAAGGCGGTCTGGATTTCCGTCTCAAAAGACCTGCTGGAATCGGCAAAGCGGGATTGGGGCAAAGGGGGCATAGGCCAGGATGAGAAACTCATCTTTCCGTTCAAGGGCGGAATGAAATTGCAGGCGGACCGCGGTATTGCATTTCTCACATACGACACCCTGAAATGGAGCAATAAGAAAAGAATCAAAGAGGGCGAACAGCTCAAGGCCAATATCGAGGACATAGTCAAATGGCTTGGCGAAGACTTTGACGGCGTTATCGCTTTCGATGAATCGCACAAGATGGGTAATGCTATGGCGATGCGAGGGACGCGGGGCGTCAAGCGGCCGTCGGCCCGTGCCCTCGCCGGCCTCGAATTGCAGAAACGCCTGCCAAATGCCCGCATACTCTACGTCTCAGCCACAGGGGCAACAGAAATAGAGAACCTGACCTATGCGACCAGGCTCGGACTTTGGGGGGCTCAGACACCGTTCGTAACCCCAGTGGAATTTGTCGGCGAGATGGCGTCCGGCGGCATAGCCAATATGGAGCTTATCGCGCGTGACCTCAAGGCACTCGGCCTCTACCAGGCACGGAGCATAGCGTACAATGACGGAACCGAGGAAGGCACGGTCCGCTTTGATACTGCGGAGCACGTCCTGACTTCAGAGCAGGAGGCCATCTACAACAAACTGGCAGACGGATGGCAGGTGGTGTTGCGGAACTTCGAGAAGGCCCTCGAAATCACCGGCGGAGCCAAAAACGGCCGGGCCAAGAGTGCGGCCAAGTCAGCGTTCTACGGGACGCAACAGCGATTCTTCAATCAGATACTGACTTCAATGCAGACGCCGAGCGTCGTCAACAGGATCACGCAGAATCTCAAAGACGGCCAATCGGTCGTAATTCAACTGACGAACACAATGGAAGCTGCGCAGGAGCGGGCACTGGCCGGCATGGAACAAGAGGAAACTCTTGAGGATTTCGACATCACCCCCCGGGACGCGCTTATTCAGCTCGTCGAACATTGCTTCCCGGTAGCTCAATATGAGACTTACATCGACGAAAACGGGAATGAAAGGTCGCGTCCGGTTCTGGACTCCAAAGACAATCCCGTCCTAAACCGCGAGGCGGTGGCGATGCGGGAGCGGCTCATCGACGAATTGGGTAGCATCCGTGTGCCGGAATCACCCCTCGACATGATCATCAACCACTTCGACCCCGACAACGTCGCCGAGGTCACTGGACGCAAGCGGCGAGTCGTCAGCAAGAGACAGCCCGACGGCTCTCAGAAAAAGGTCATTGAAAAGCGTAGTCACAGCAGGAACATGGCCGACGTCTCCGGCTTTATGAACGGCAAGAAACGAATCCTCATCTTTTCCGAGGCGGGTGGCACGGGAGCAAGCTATCACGCCGACAAAGCAACGAAGAACCAGCAAAAGAGAATCCACTATGTTCTGCAACCAGGATGGCGCGCCGACAGTTGCCTGCAAGGCATGGGCCGCACGCACCGCAGCAACCAGGCTTTCGCGCCGGAATACCTGTTGGTTCGGACGAATCTCAGTGCTCAGAAGCGATTCACAAGCAGCGTCGCAAGACGCCTCGACCAGATGGGCGCCCTTACCCGCGGCGAACGCAAGGCCGGTTCCGCCGGACTCTTTACGGCAGCCGACAACCTCGAGAGCCAGGAGGCGAGGGACGCCCTGCGTGTATTCTTCCGCGACCTCGTACATGGCGACATCGAGGACCTCGACACGAAGACATTCGAGACGCAGACGGGACTGAAAATAACGGATGAGCGCGGCAATCTGCTGATGGACAACCGGCCCACCATCCAGCAATTCCTGAACCGCCTGCTTGCGATGAGGATTGTTGACCAGAATCGCGCATTCTCGGCCTTCGAGCAACGACTCGTTGACCGCGTACACCAGGCGATGACGGCAGGGACACTCGACCAGGGCATGGAGGTCTATCGTGCGGACAAGGTGGAGAAGATTGGCGAGCAGGTGGTTTACACACACCCCGAAACAGGCAGTCAGACCCGCTATGTGAAATTGAAGGCTTATACGAGGACGCACCCCATTACATGGGAACAGGCGCGCAACCGCAAGCCCGTAAAGTACGTCCGTTCAAAACGCGGCGCGCATGTCTATGCTGTCCTGCCGGCCAATGCACGCACTGACGCCGAAAGCGGAAGAATCATCGACCAGTACCGACTCATTTCCCCAAGCGGCAGTCATCGGTTCGTCGAACAATCTCACGTTGATTGGGATCACGGAGCGCATTGGGAGGTCTTAAAACCCGCAGACGCCGAGACCGCATGGGCACAGGCGCTTGAAAAAATGCCGGAATACGATACTCGGGAAGAACATTTCCTGACCGGAATCATTCTGCCGATCTGGGACAAAATCAGGGGTCAGGCCAGAATCTACCGCGTCCTGACTACCGATGGTGAGGAGATGATCGGCCGGACCATGCACCCGAACTTTGTCACGACGACGCTGCGCGCGCTGGGCGCAGACGCAGACCGTCCACAATTTACGACGGAACAGGCACGCGAACGCCTGCTGTCCGGTGACATTGAAGCGGAGCTGGCGAACGGATGGACGCTAAAGTATTCCCGTGTGAGCGGCGAGAACCGCATCGAACTCAAAGACCCCAACTTCCAGCACAATGCCGAACTGGATGCAATGGGCGTCTTCAGAGAGCAGATACAGTACAGGACGCGCTATTTTGTGCCTACCGCAGATACTACCGTGCTGGAGAAGGTGCTGCACCGCTGGCCGATAGTGGACATTCGATACCTGCGAACCGAGGACCCAGGCGCGCAACTCGAATCGCCGATGGGTGGTTTCGTCGGTGGCCGGCCGACAACGGCGAGGATCTCGGCCATCACAAAAGAGAATATGGCCACCGGGTCAAAGGCAATGGACGGCTTCCTGGCGAGAACGAGAGGATACCGCGCTGGAAAAAGACCCGGCACATTGCGGCGACTCTGGGCTGCGGGTGCGGGATTTCTGCACGAGTTCCACTATCTGCCCGATCTGCCGAAGA
>DATKWR010000113.1:0-6471 GCA_035529475.1 Sedimentisphaerales bacterium
CTTGACTTTTTTGGGGGTGGCGAGTACGCTTATCGCGTAAGAGTGTGTCTATAAGGATAGCAAGGAAACCATGAAGGAAACTGAAAAACCGCAGGAGCAATTCGAGGATATGCGTATCCTCGATGAGTTGAAGAATTCGTATCTGAACTACGCGATGAGCGTAATTGTTTCGCGCGCCCTGCCGGACGTCCGCGATGGGCTGAAACCCTCTCAAAGACGTATCCTGGTCGCGATGAACGATTTGAACCTCGGCCCGCGAAGCAAGCACCGCAAGTGCGCAAAGATCGTCGGCGACACCGGCGGCAACTACCACCCCCACGGCGACCAGGCCACCTACGGAACGCTGGTGCGTTTGGGCCAGGACTGGAACATGCGCTATCCGCTGATCGATCCGCAGGGCAACTTCGGGAGCATCGACTCGGACCCGCCGGCGGCGATGCGATACACCGAGGCACGCATGGCGGCCCCCGCGACGGAGATGCTCGAAGATATCCGGTACGAGACCGTCGATTTCGTGCCGAACTACGACGAGACGCGGATGGAGCCGACGGTGCTGCCCTCGAAGTTTCCGAACCTGCTGGTCAACGGCTCGACGGGGATCGCGGTGGGCATGGCGACGAACATCGCGCCGCACAACGTTCGCGAGGTTTGCGACGCGCTGCTGCTGGTCATTGACGAGCCGAACTGCGGGTTCAAGGACATCATTAAGCGTCTTCCGGGGCCGGACTTCCCGACCGGCGGGATCATCTGCGGCCGCAAGGGCATCATGGAGGCCTATACGACGGGGCGCGGCCACCTGATGGTCCGCGGGAAAGTGGAGGTCGAGTCGAACAAAAAGGGCCGGGACAGAATCATCGTCACGGAAATTCCCTATATGGTCGTCAAGACCACGATTGTCTCGAAAATCGCCGAGTGCGTTCAGAACGGCACGCTGCCCGAAGTGTCCGACGTGCGGGACGAATCGGACCGTCACGGGCTGCGAATCGTCGTGGAGCTCAAACGCGACGCCGATCCCGAGATCGCGCTCAACAAGCTCTATCGCTACACGCCTTTGCAGAGCACGTTTGCCATCGCCAATATCGCGCTGGTGAACAACAAGCCCGAGACGCTCAATATCCGGGAGATGCTGGATTACTTCATCGAGCACCGCCGGGTGGTCATCCGCCGGCGAAGCCGGTTCCTGCTGAAGCGCTGCCTGAACCGGGCGCATATCCTCGAAGGTCTGATCCTGGCGGTCAGTGACATTGACGAGATTATCGATCTGATCAAGCAATCGCCCGATGCCCCGACGGCCAAGCTGAATTTGATGAAGAAACCTCTGCGGCTGGTGGAACTGGCCACGCTCAGGAAAATCCTGCCCGAATCATTCGTCGAGGAAATGAGCCAGGGCGAGCACTTCCTGACGGGCCCGCAGGCCGACGCGATCCTGACCATGCAGTTGCAGAGACTGACCGGTCTGGAGATCGAGAAGCTCGCCCATGAATACGCCGAGCTGATCGAGCAGATAGAAGGTTACGAGGCAATCCTTGGCAACGACCAGATCCTACTGGATATCATTCGCGAAGACATCCATGAAATCCAGGAAAAGTACGGCGACGCCCGGCGGACGAAAATCGCCGCCCAGGCCGAGCAACTCGACGTGGAGGACCTGATCGCCGAAGAGGAAGTGATCGTGACGGTCAGCCACAGCGGCTACGTCAAGCGTCTGCCGATCGACACGTACCGGCGCCAGGGCCGGGGCGGCCGGGGCATCATCGGCTCCGACACCAAGGAAGGCGATTTCATCAAGCATCTGTTCGTCGCCTCGACGCACGATTACCTGCTGATCTTCACCAATCGCGGCAAGTGCTATTGGCTCAAGGTCTATGACGTCCCGAGCATGTCGCGACAGAGCAAAGGCAGAAACATCGTCAACCTGCTGAATCTCGGCAACCAGCAGGTGGCCTCGATCATCAACGTCAGCAGTTTCGATGACGACGGGCAAGACGGTCCGCATCGGCAACTCGTCATGGCCACGAAGAACGGCATCGTGAAAAAGACGAAGTTGTCCGCCTACGGCAACCCGAGGGCCAGCGGCGTGATCGCCATCAATCTGGACCCGAACGATGATTTGATCGGCGTCTCCCTGACCAATGGAAGCAACCACATCATCCTGGGCACGCGCGACGGCATGACCATTCGCTTCGGCGAAGACCAGGTACGTTCGATGGGCCGGGCCTCGCACGGAGTCAGAGGAATCAAGCTGCGTCCCGGGGACGCCGTGGTCGGCATGGTGATCGTCGAGGAAAAAGCGGCGCTGTTCACGGTGTGCGAAAACGGGTACGGCAAACGTACGGGGCTGGATAGCTACCGGTCTCAGAGCCGGGGCGGCCTGGGCCTCAAGAATATCAAAACAAGCTCCCGCAACGGCAAAGTCGTCGCGCTCAAAGCCGTCCAGGGCAAGGACGATTTGATGATGATCACCGCCAACGGGATGATTATTCGCACCGGCCTCGACCAGATTCGCTCGATAGGCAGGAATACGCAGGGGGTGCGCCTGATCAATCTCAAGGAAGGGGACAAGCTCGTCGCGGCCGAGAAGATCGTCGCGGAAGAGGCCCAGAACGGCGGCAGCTCCAACGGCAAGGGCGGCCCCAACGGCAAGAGCAACACAAAATCAGAGCCGGAGGCGGAACTGGAACTGGAACTGGAGGCGGAGGCGGAAAGTGAGCCCGAATCCGAAAGCACGGAAGAAGCCGACGAGCAGTAACACCGGGCCTGGGGCGCCGCAGTCCCAGTCCGGCGAACTGGTTTACGTCATCGCCGGCAAGGACGAATCGCTTCGTAACGCGCGGTGCCGGGAGCTTCTCGACAGGCTGCTGGAGCCGTCGCAAAGGGTCACGGCCCTTATGGAACCTGAAGCCGCTTCGCTCTCGGCCTGCGACGTGCTGGACGAGCTGCGGACGGCGCCCTTTCTGGCCGACAAGCGGGTCGTGGTGCTCCGCGGCGCGGACGCTTTTGTCTCCGCGAACCGCGAGCTTCTCGAAAAATACTTCGATCAACCATGCTCCACGGGAAGGCTCATCCTGACGGTCGCGACCTGGGATTCGCGCACCCGGCTGGCCAAGGCTTTGCCCAAGGTCGGCAAGCTCATCAGCGCCGAGCCGCCGAGCCGCCGGGAGCTTCCACAGCGGCTGATGGACTACGCCGCCGAAGCGCATGGCAAGAAGCTCGGGATTCGCGAGGCGACGTACGTGATCGAACTTGCCGGCGATGACCTGATGCGGCTGTACGGCGAGATCGACAAACTGGCCTTGTTCGCCGACTCCGAGAAAGTCATAACGGCGCAGCACATCGAATCTCTGACGGGGCACAATCGCCTGTTCAACGCCTTTGCCGTGATTGACGCTGTAGTCGCGGGCAACGTGGGCCAGGCCATCGAGCGATTGCGGGGCATGTTCGCCGAGGACCGGTCCGCCGAATACACCGCCGTCGGCGCTTTCGCTTTTCATTTGCGACGCATGTTCAACGCCAAGGTGCTGCTCGAAAAAGGCGTTCGGCCGGGCGAGGTCTTGAAGAGACTGCGTATCTGGGGCGATACGGACGGATTCTTCACGCAACTTCGCAAGCTGAGCCTCCGCCAAATCGGCACATACCTCCAGCAATTGGCCGAAACCGACCACGCCATAAAAACCGGCCGAACCAAAACCCCCGTCGCCATGGAGCAATTCGTGATAAGTTTGGCGTCGCGGTAGGCTTGTCCTTTGCAAAGCAACAAATCATGCTGAAGAGGTCGCCATGCGCCCTTCAGGATACCCACCACCCATTTTCAGAACCGTCCTCTATGCTTGCACTTCGGATTTCTGCCAGCCACTGGTCTGAATCAGCCTTGCTGTAGCCCAGGAAGGCGGAGGCTTTGTCGTGGGTTCGATAGGCGTCAGCGGCGATGGCCTTGTTGGCGTTGGCGTAGCAATAGACGCAGCCGTGGGGGCAGGTGTCGTAGGTGCCGATGTCGGTGCTCTCGGTGCAGCCACACTGTTGCCTTGTGGGCTTTTCCTTATAGGCAAGCCCATCGGGGAAAAAGAGCTGCTCGATGACGGCGCCGTCGATGCAGTGGGCTTTTTCGATCCTTTCGTTGAGCAAGTAGTCGCCGCAGCAGGAGAACATCCGGATGCCGTGACGCCCGGCGATGGCCGCCAGCTCGTTGGCCAGGTCGATCTTGAAATTCTTGCCGGGATGCGCGACTTTCACGTCTGAGGTCCTTTCGAGGTCCTTGAAGTTACGTTTGACCTTGCCGTACTCGGTGACGAAGCTGAAATAACAGCGCTCGACGTACCCCTCGAAGTCCGATGCGAGCTGCTCAAATGCCTTGACAAAGAAAGCGCGGTCGCAAAGGTTGGAGAGAATGATCGGGTCGAAGCGCCAGTTGATGTGTCGGGGCGAATACGTTCGGCTGAGTTGCTTGAGGGTTTCAACCGCCGATGGCCGGTCCAGGTTGCTCTCGAAGACGGCAGGCAGAGCGGTGACGGTATAATTGAAATAGAATTTGTACCCCAGGCCGTCGAGACTTTTCAGGCTTTCGACGAAGGGGCTGAAATCCTTCGACCAGAACACGAAACAAACGACGTCCTCAGGTCTGAGCGATACGAGGTATCTGCGTCCGCCGAACGGATTCACCACCCCGGCGAAACCTTCTTCGATCCGCCGCATGAACCAGTCGCCATAAAAGGCGGGAACATCGGTTCGTCGCGAGACTGATATGATTCTCTTCATACCTGCCAATCATAAGAAGTGCGGGCGAAGACGACAAGCTGTTCGTAGTGTGCCCGTAAGGGCATATCCCAATAAACGCCTTACGGCGTCACTACAAACGCGGTCTCGTCGTCCGTTTCACACCTTGACGTGCGCACGCCGTTCGGATAGACTCCTCGACAGTTGCTGTCTGTTGCAGGGGCAACCCTGTGTGGTTGCCCTGATTCATTATCGACTCGGGCGGCCACACAGGGCCGCCCCTACGGTGCAGAAAGGAGATGGTATGGTAGGAAGAACGGCTTTAGCAACAGTGTTTATTTTCGTGGTGGGTCTTGCATTTTGCGGCTGTCGCCCCTGCCCCCAGGCGATAGAACTGGCCGGCGAGCCTTACCTGCTGGACACGGGGCTGGTATCGCGTTCGATCTCGTTCGAGAATCCGACGGGCGCCCCGGGCGAAGGGGGCAAAGCGGCCAGCAAGCTCGGCGTCGGGCGAAAAGGCGCACCCTCGATCACGCTCAAAGCGGGCCAGGAGGTGCAGCTCTGTGACATCGAGGGGTCCGGCACGATTCGCCACATCTGGATGACGACCAAGCGAAGCCCGGCCAACCTTCGCAGCCTGGTGCTGCGCGCCTGGTGGGATGGACAAGCGCATCCGAGCATCGAATGCCCCATCGGCGACGTGATGGGTTTCGCGCACGGAAAGGTCATGCCGTATGACTCGGCCGCACACTCGGTGGGCCAGAACGCCGGCATGAACATCTGGCTGCCCATGCCGTTTAATAAGCGGGCGAAAATTACGCTGACTAACGAAGGCAAGGAGAATGTGCCTTTGTTCTATCAAATCGATTATACCGTCGCGGATAAGCACCCCGGCGACGTCGGCCGGCTGCACGTGCTGTTCCGCCGGGAGAACCCGACTACGACCAGGCAGGACCTCGAGTTGCTGCCGCAGCGAAAGAGCAAGGGCCGCTTCATAGGTGCCGTGATCGGCATCCGCAACCTGACGCCGGGCCAGTGGTGGGGCGAAGGGGAGATCAAGGTCTATATGGACGGCGACACGGACTTCCCCACCATCTGCGGCACGGGAAGCGAGGACTACGTGGGCCTCTCCTACGGCATGCAGCAGACGCAGTACCTGTACAACGGATGCAGTCTGAATGAGAAGAACTTCGTCTCGATGTACCGCTGGCATCTGCCCGACCCGATTGCATGGCGCAAGGAATGCCGGATCACCATCCAGCAGATTGCCTGGAAGCAGGGTCTGGCCGAGACGCAGGATGACTGGTCCTGCTCGACGTTCTGGTACGAGCCTGTGCCCAGCGCAGCACTGCCGGAAATGCCGGACGTTGCGGCCCGCACGGCGGACATCTGGCAAGATTAGCACCGTTCGTAGTGACGCCGTAAGGCGCCGAGCACGCCGGCGCAGCCGTGCGAGCGCAGGCGTCCCGAGCACAGCCGAGGGACCTTTCCGAGATGCCCTTACGGGCACACTACAAACGGGTCAGTTTGAGTTACGAACAAAATGAAAAGGAGAACATTATGTTACGAAGATTGTTAGCTGTTGTATGTATTGCGGTATTAGCATGGGCGGCCGGCTGTGGCGAGAGCAGCAAAGGGCCCGGTTCGGATAAGGACATGGCCGGCGCTATCAAGGTCTTCAACGGCAAGGACCTGACCGGCTGGGAGGCGACCGGCGGCGCCAAGTGGGTCGTCGAGGACGGCATGCTGATCGGGACGCAG
>DATKWR010000114.1:0-2759 GCA_035529475.1 Sedimentisphaerales bacterium
GTGCACGAGTCCGCCAGCTCACTTGGCGTATAGAGGGTCCCCAAGATGATCGGGGCCAATACGATCTGCCAGGGCAGCAGCAGTATAAGGGCCACCAGCGAGAAGTAGAATGCGCGCGATATATGGGCCAGACCGCCGAGACGGCCTCTGATAGAAACCGACAGGGCAATGTACGTCGTCAAGCCGTAAAGCACACAGGCGAATACGAGGATGGCGTTGACAGGGTGGATCACCGAGGTGATGTGCTTGAACGTCAGCTCGAACGGCAGCAGGCGAGGTAATGCGGGCCCTCGCGTTTGCATTGCTGCCGGGGCGGACGGGTTCGCCTCCGCGGCGGTCTGCCCCGCGTTTATGCCGGAACCGGTATCCCGGCTGATTTTAACCTGTCCCGTATTTGTCAGCCAGAAGATCGCTTGAAGCAGTACGAGACACAGCACCATGACAACGAACAGGGAATTCTTCCACAAGCGAAAAACGCGGACCACGTCGAGGCCGTCTGCTGTGACCGGCGGCCTTGCCGGACGAAGGGCGTCTTCGCTTGCTCTAAAGTGTGTAGTCTGGCTGGGCGGCTCGCTGTGTCCCGATCCGCGCCGCCGGGTCAGAACGAGGGCCACCAGTCCTGCTGCAAAGAGCGGGACAATCCACATGATCTGTGACGTGCCCGTGACTTGCGGCAGGGTCACTTCGCCGAAGTTGAGGATTTTTTCGAGCGGCAGGGCAACGGAGGGGTAAATCAGAATATAGACGTGGGCGCCAAGGAACATGCCAATGACGGTAACCAGCGCATCGATACGGCCTGAGGCGGCGCACGCCAGGCCTGTGCCGGGGGAAAAGCCGGTGAGCCCGATGCCGATTCCGACGAAAGCCCCGCCTATGAGCGCGGTCAAGATGGCGGCGGGTTTTACGTCCAGATGGGCCGCCCCGCCCAGACCCAGCAGCCACACACCGAGGATGGCCACGAGCACGGAGACGATGACGGTGCGCAGCGCGTGAAAGTCTTTCAGTCTGAGCGAACCGATGATTTTGTCGGGGTCCGTAAGTCCGGTCAGAACCAACGAGGCTCCGAAAATCGCGCCCAGGATAAGACCGACAAAAGGAATTGCCATCTCACGGTCCTCGGTTACCTTTGGCGGGTGTCTTGGGATAAACAAGGTATGCAACAAGCATACCGGAGCCGAACACGGCCACGGTAAATGGAACGGCCGATAGGGATAGTTGCGCCCAGCCGGCGGCGAATTGCCCGGTGATGCCTCCGCAGGCCAGGCCGGCGCCAAGCAGCAGGCAAAGGCCGCCGCAGAATCCGGCGATCAGGCGAAGCAGAACGGGGTCATCATGGTTTCGCCGCCACCAGGCGGACGTGGCTCGCACTTTCCACATTCGCAGGTGCAGGGCGGCAAGAAATGCCCCGAGGACAAGCCCGATGCCGACCCATAAGCCGTAGCCGAAGGTGTTGTGCTCTTTGTCGCTGACGAGTGGATGGTTCTGGGCATATTCGGGGGCCACGCGTTCGAGCGTCTTGGCATCGACGACGACAAACTGATTCGACACATCCAGGGATGTCGCCAGGCCGATGGCCAGGACCTGCACGAGACCCAGCAGAATACCTGCAGTCCACCATGGCACGGGAGGTGTCTGAATGCTGGGTTCTTTCATAATCGATTCTTTCCTGCTCCAGGGGAGCCAAACTGGTCAAGTACAGTCACTTTACCCGATTGCTTCCTGCAAGGGGCGGACTCCGCTGCCACCATCTTTTCTTTGGCAGACAGCTTGGCCAGAGAGAGCCGCAACTTTCTCATCCCTCTTCCCTGAGGTTCGAGTTGAGCGGAATTCTAACTGGTGCCGCCGGACTTGTCAACAAAAACTGTGTACCACGACTCTCCGGGACCGCCCACCCGCCTTCTCAGCGATAATCCCGGCCGTTGAGGCTTCGAACGACGGACGCCAGCCAGGCTTCGAGCTGCGATTTCATGGAATTTACCCGGTCGGTCGCCAGGGCGGCCAAGTCGTTCTGCTCCCCGGGGTCGTCCGCGAGATTGTACAGCTCCAGCTTGACTTTCTCTCGTTTGTCCTGAATCCGGTGGAGTTTCCACGGCCAATCCAGCCAGGCGGCATGGCCGGCGAAGCTGTCCTCGGGATACTGGGTGGCGACCTCGCCGGCCTCCAGACGCAGGCGAGACCTGTCGCCCACTTCATCGCCCGCCTTCTGCGCCGCGAGCAGTTCGGACATCCATTTGTCGCTCGGCACACCGATGCCGGCGATTGCGTAGTCCCAGAAGCCCATCGGCTTGGGCCGCGTCGTCATCCTGCCGTCAATTAGACCGGTCAGGCTGATTCCGTCCAGCGGCGGCTGGTTCTCCATTCGGACGCCGACGATATCCAGCAGGGTAGGGTAAATATCACAGGTGTTGCAGGGCACGTTTGTTGTCCGGGGTTTCGCAACTCGCGCGGGCCATTCCAGAATGGCCGGGACGCGAAGGCCGCCTTCGTAGATCTGGCCCTTGTTGCCGCGTCCGCCCGTGGTGCCGAGGTTCGGAAGGCCCCCGTTGTCGCTGCAATACCAGAAAATCGTGTTTTCGTGAATGCCGAGGGTGCGCAGCTCTTTGCGAAGCTTGCCGAAGGCCCGGTCCATGCCGGTGATCTCGCCGTAGAAGTTCTGGAAGTTCTTCTTCTGGTCCGCGTACAGCGCGCCGTCTTCTTCGATGGCCTGATGCGGAGCGTGCGGAGAGCCGAACCAAACGACCGCAAGAAACGGCTGCGGA
>DATKWR010000115.1:0-2992 GCA_035529475.1 Sedimentisphaerales bacterium
AAAGAACAGTTTGACAAAATGCTCGAAGACGCGATGCCAGGCATCGTTGAGAGTTTCAAGAGGGAACTGAAAGAGAAAGTCGATTACCAGGTACAGCAAAGAGCGTTCGAGGTTGTACAAGGGTACGTCGTCGAATGGGTGCAGGAGAACGTGCTGCCTGAAATCGGCAAGCATCTGGCCGAGTCAAAAGATGGGATAGTCAAGACTGGATGCGATCTGGCGGTTGCGTCATGTGAAGAGCTGTCCAGGCTCATGGTCGGAGATTTGAAAAAGAATCTCGAGCATTCGTGGAACCGCACAAAAATCTTCGAAGCCATGTTCAAATAGTCTTGACAGACAAGACTGCTTGTGTAGAATGAGAGGTGTTGACGGAGGGTATCCATGAGATCTAATCGGTACGAGGGTGACTGTTCGAAATGCGGGAAACACGTCCCAGCCAACGCTGGAACCCTCCAAGGCCCTCCGTGGAAAACGTTCTGTTGCTCCTGCCTCCCTCGCGTCGAGCCCGGTGTGAAGTTCGAGGCGGCCGACGGAAACGTCAAATCGTCTCTCACCGGATTCCTTGGCCGCACCTTTGGTGTCTACCGCCAAGCCATGAGCGGTTGGAAGTTCGATATGGGAACAAAAACCTACTCGGCGCCACCGTCTCTCATGGGTCAAGCCCTGCAGGTCCTGCAAAAGAGCGGCGTGCCTGTCTATCTGGATGCCGCAGTCGAGGCCCTGGTTTCTGGCGTTGCCGACGACCAAGCGGAGGACCTTGACAAAGCGGATGAGCGGGCGGCGGCGGTCGACGCCCTGTTGGCCGAACGTGGTCACAGTCTGTACCCCTATCAGCGCACTGGGGTCCGCTGGCTGGCCAAGCGCCCCAGCGGCCTGCTCGGCGACGACATGGGCCTGGGGAAAACCCTGCAGGCGCTTGTGGCAGCCCCTGAAGGCGCCCCTATCCTGGTAGTTTGCCCGGCTGTCGCCAAAGGCGTTTGGGTCCGCGAGGCCCAAGCGTGGCGTTCAGACCTGGAAGCCGTTGCCCTGAAGGGCCGGAAATCGTTTCGCTGGCCGGAAGCTGGCGAAATGGTTGTCATCAATTACGACATCCTTCCCCCGGAATGCGGCAAAGCCCCCGACGGCATCGTTTTGATCGCCGACGAAGCTCACGCCGTAAAAAATGGCAAGGCCGCCCGGACCAAGCGTTTCAGAGCAATCAGCAAGGCTGTCCGCGAGGCGGCCGGTCGGGTATGGCTGCTGACCGGTACCCCGCTGCTCAACCGCCCCCCGGAGCTGTGGGCGCTTCTGACCGCTGCAAACCTCGCAACCGCGACCTTCGGAGCGTGGCCAGCGTTCGCCAAGCTCATGGGCGGCGTTCAGAACACCTTCCGAGCGCACGGCAAGGACGTAACTGTGTGGGAATGGACCGGCAACGTCGCCCCCCAGGTGCCTGATATGCTGAAAAACTCGATGCTGCGCCGTCTCAAAGAAGACGTGCTCGAGGACCTCCCCGCAATCCGCTACGAGAGCACCAACGTCAACGGCCTGTCGGCTGCACTGCGCAAAGACTGCGACAAAGCGCTTGCCGCTATCTCCGTCGACCTCGACAAAGCCGAAAAGATGGCGTCAGACACTGCCAGCCTCGGCTCTATCCCGTTCGAGTTGTTGAGCAAGGTCGCAACCGCTCTGGCAATCGCAAAGGTCCCTGCGATGTTGGGAATCGTCGAGGAGCACGAAGAATCCGAAGAGCCTTTGGTAGTGTTCTCGGCGCACAGAGCCCCAATCGATGCCCTCGCCGATCGACCCGGTTGGGCAGTGATCACCGGAGACACCAGCCACGAAGACCGGACCAAGATTGAGGATGCGTTCCAGGCTGGTAGGCTCAAGGGCGTTGCGGCGACAATCCAGGCGGGCGGCGTGGCGATCACCCTGACCCATGCGAGCCGGTGTCTGTTTGTTGACCGGCTCTTCACCCCGGCCCTCAACGCTCAAGCCCGCGACCGAATCTACCGGATCGGACAGTCGCGCGGTGTGCTGGTGACCTACCTGGTTGCCGATCACGCGCTCGACCACAGGATCCACGACCTGTTGACGATCAAAGAGCAGTTGATCAGCGCGACTGTCGACGCTGCGCGGGTAGATGGCACCAAAGACGTTGCTGGCGAAGAGCTGGCGCTGCTGTCGGATGTCCAAGCCAGCGACATTGACGCTGACATCGAAGCGTTTGAAAAGCGGCTGGCGGAGCTTCAGGACGAGCTTGCCGGCGAAGAACGAGCGAAGGCGCTCGCCGAAGAGCGCGAGAAAATGAACGAGCGGATCGCCAGGCGCTGTGGACTGTGGGGCCTGGGAGAAAACAAGTCCGAAGACGCCAGGCGCGGCGCCGAGACCTCCAAAGAGCGGGCGGCTGCTGCTGCGGTCAAGACTCTGTCGGACATGGACCCGGACCATGCATTTGAAGAAAATGGTGTGGGATGGAACAAAGCCGACGGGTTTGTGGGGCACGCGCTGGCGTCCCTGATCGACGCTGGCGGTCTCACTGATGCTGGCTGGAAGCTGGCGAGCGCAATCGTTGGTAAATATCACGGGCAGGTAGGAAGAATCGCATGACACTCGAAGAGCTGCAAAAGGAAATGACTCGGTTGGGCATCCGGTCTCTCAAATTTTCATTCCACGGGTCAAGGTGGGCATCGGTCTGGAAGAGGGCAACTGACCACCTAGGCTATCTAGACTCAGGGGACACGATCGAGGAAGCCGTCAGGGCAAGCATGGCGAGATGGGAGAAAGACGATGGCTGTTAAACCTGAAGAGATCATCAATTGGGAGAACTCTGGCAAACGGCTGGAGGCGCTGATCGACCAAGCCCTGGAAGCAAAATGGAAGGGAAAACATCCGGTGCGGTTTGAGCTGCCGAAGGAATTGCCACTGGCGATCGTCTCCGATCTCATGAAGCTTTATCGCGAGGCCGGATGGACGCTGAAGCACGAGATCGGCGAGAACCAAAAGGATGGCA
>DATKWR010000116.1:0-2195 GCA_035529475.1 Sedimentisphaerales bacterium
GTCGATGTGACTCGGCTGACGGCGGATTGGCCCACCGACCAAATGCCCGGATGGGATGGAATTCACATGATTATCAACGCCGGCGGTGACGGCTGGAGCCTCTGGCAGGACATGGGCTATCGCGCGGGCTGGGTGCGGACTGACGGTGATCTGACGCAGACCGCAACTTGGGACTACGGGCAATACCTGCCCTCGATCGATTTCGACAATCTGACGTGGCTTGAGCTCAAAGTGGTCAGCAACGCCAATGATCCGGCCTACACGGGCTGGGTGTGGTTCTACCTCGACAACATGAGGCTCACCGGCGCCGGGCTGGTCGCTGACCCGCAGCCGGCCAGTGGGGCCACAAACGTGCGCACAGACGCGACGCTGAGCTGGACGGCGGGGACCTTCGCCGCATCCCATTACCTGTATTTGGGCACGAATTCGGCCAAAGTGCGCAACGCCGACAAGGACAGCGACCCGGACGTCACGTTCGTGGTGCTCGATGAGGCCAGCTTCGACCCGAACGGCCTGGAATTCAAGACCCAGTACTACTGGCGGGTCGATGAGGTCAACGAGGCCAACCCGGACAGCCCGTGGACGGGTCCCGTCTGGAACTTCACCACGGCCGACTTCATCGTCGTGGATGATTTCGAGGCCTACAACGACATTAACCCCGGCGAGCCCGGCAGCAACAGGATCCTTGAGACGTGGACAGATGGTTTCGGAGTCGCGGCAAACGGCGCTCTCGTCGGTCACGACTTTCCTCCTTATGCCGAGCAGACGACCGTCCACAGCGGCGCCCAGTCCATGCCGTTGTACTACGACAACACCGGTGCAGCGCTGCAGTCTGAGACCCAGCGTGTTTGGGCCGAGCCGCAGGACTGGACGTGGATGCTCATTGGCTCCAATGCTCTGAAGCTCTACACGCACGGCAGTCCGCAGAACAAGGCCGGTCAGTTGTACGTGATCATCGAAGACAGCACGGGCGCTTCGCATAAGGTGACCAATCCCGACTCGACGATCTTCACGTCCGAAGAATGGGTGGAGTGGGAGATGTCGCTCAATGAATTCGCCACCGCCGGCGTGAACCTGGCGGCGGTCAAGAAGATGGTCATCGGTATTGCAGACCTGCCCGGCCAGGCTGAGGCCAGCGGAATACTCTACATCGACGACATCCGGCGATACCCGCCGATAGTCGTCCCTCTTGCCCCCGATCACGTGGTTGTTCCAAAGACTGCTGTCGCCCCGGTCATCGATGGCCTGTGGGACGCCGTCTGGAACGACGTCAATGAGACGCAATGCCTGATTACCGACATGGGCACTACCGCCAGTGCTACGCCCGAGAACGCGGCTGACCTGTCTGCCGTTTTCAAGGCGATGTTCGATGACAACAATTTCTATATCTTCGTGGAAGTCCAGGACAGCGTCATCGACACCACGTTCTCCGACTATCAGGGCGACGGCGTCGAGATCTACTTCGATGGCGACTACAGCCACGGCACCTCCTATGACGGCGTCAACGACAACCAGATCCGTATCACTGTGGGCGACGTTGCTCTGGCGGATATCAATAGCAGTTTACCCGTCGATGGGACCGTATTCAAAGTACTGCGAACCGCCGTGGGCTACAACATCGAAGTATCCTTCCCACTGGCGGTACTGCAGATATACCCGTCGGTGGATCCGGAGCCGGCCCTTGACGCCAATGGCGCTGTCATCCCCGGAACCGGAATTGCCGCCAGCAACATTATCGGATTCGAAGTGCAGATCAACGATAATGACGGCGGCGGTAGTCGCGAAACCCTCATGCGTTGGCACAGCGACGACAATAATTCGTGGCAAGACCCCAGCCTGTTTGGACAAGCACGACTCGTCGGCAACTAAGTAAGATGTGCGTTAGTTCGGGGCCTGTACCGATTGATCCGCCTTGCGTTTGGCGGATTGATTCGGAACAGGCCCCATTTTCTTTCGGTGACGGAAAATCCTTGCATTGGAGGTCGGCTTCGGGCAAACTGTATTCTCGTATATCGGATATCGTATATCGGCCGACGACATACGACATACGCACTACGAGATACGCGTTATGAGCGACAGATGTTTTTTCTTTGCCGGTGGAGGGACGGGAGGCCACATCTACCCGGCCATCGCCGTGGCCGAGCAGATCGCCAGAATCGAGCCGGCGGCAAGGATACACTTCTTTTGCAGCGACC
>DATKWR010000117.1:0-8704 GCA_035529475.1 Sedimentisphaerales bacterium
GGAATACGCCGAGCAGCTTCTGACCCACTATAATCCCTACACAGAATCGCAGTACCGGCAGGAACCCGCTGTGGCAGTCGTTGAGCTTGTCAATGAGAACTCCCTTGTCGAGGCATGGTTCGGCGACAGGCTGCTTGGGAAGAATACGGAGAAGCGTCCGGGAACATGGACGGACATTACAGCCTGGTATGCAGATCAGTTGACCCGGAGATACAACGAATGGCTTAAAGGGCGTCTGCTTTCAACTGAGCTAAAAGCATTGTGCGATATGGCCGGCGTTAAGGAGGATGAGCTCATACCTCGCTTAACACAAAAGCAGTTTGCCGCTGCTCCGAAGCAGAGGTTCCACGTCGAAGCAACGTTCTACATGGAGCTGGAGCGCGATTATTTTCAGAATATGTACCGGCATTTGAAAGGAGAGCTTGGAGTGCGGGCTCTTGTCGTCGGCACCAGCGACCATAATCATGGCAAGACCGGCTATCCCCTGCTGACTTCCACGTCGCTGATGGACATTGTGGATGGTCACGTGTACTGGCAGCATCCGCGGTATCTCGCCGACGCCGGGACGAAGCGCAGGGGCTTCTCCATCCAGAACACTCCCATGGTGAATGAGCCTTTCAACTCCACGGTGGTTCAGCTTTCTCGTTCCGCTGTCGCCGGCAAACCCTACACGGTTTCGGAGACCAACCACCCTTTCCCCAACGAGTACGCATGTGAAGGAATCGGCATCCTTGCCGCCTACGCAGCCTTCCAGGATTGGGACGGCATCTTCCTCTACACCTTCGAGCACAAGGATCCCAAGGAGTGGAAAGCGAATATGCCGGGCCACTTTGACATTCGTCCGGATCCCGTGAGGATGACGAATCTTGCGGCAGGCGCCTTGATGTTTCTAAGAGGCGATGTTCGCTCCGCACTCAAGACCATCCCAAGGTCCTACTCCATCGAGCAGGTGCGCGAAGGTATTCGCTATCCCTATTCTGAGGGTCCGTATTTCACGCCCGGGTTCTCACTATCCCTTCCTCTACGGCACGCAACGCGAATCGCTGGTTTCGACGAGGAGTCAGGAGCATATCCGAAAGTCACCCAAGACAGTCCGGTTGTCTCTGATACAGGCGAACTCACCTGGTACTATGCTCAGCAAACAAAAGGGCTCGTAACCGTCGAGACGGAAAGAACACAGGCTCTCATCGGTTTTGTCAGAGACCATAATAAGGCGCTGAAGAACATCTCTGCCGCGGTGGAAAACGAATTCTGCTCTGTCGTCTTAACCTCTTTGGATGGTCAACCCATATCCAGTTCGCAGCGTCTGCTTCTTGTCGCAACGGCGCGATCGGCCAACACCGGTATGACCTGGAACGAAAAGAGGACATCTCTATCCGACTGGGGGGCCGCGCCGACGGTTATCGAACCTGTCAAAGGAAAGGTCGTCCTGCGAAACCTCGAACCATTGCAGCGAATCGAAATAATCCCTTTAGACGGTGCAGGCAAAGTGCTGGACAATCCAGTCGCTGCTCATGGCGTGAATGGAGATTTTGTATTACAGATCGGACAACCAGCGACGGTGTGGCATCTGGTACGAATTCAACGATGATCCAACGCACTTGTTGGCGACAGATGCAACTGTCCGATGAGTTGCGGCAGAGAATCGTATCGGTTCAAACGTACACCTAATGCCCCTCCTCCGGGATGAAGCTCTACAAAGTCGGCAAGCGGCGACAGACCGAAGCGGCGGTAGAATGCCCGACGTATAAACTGCTTCACCTCATCCACTCTTGCCTTCTGCACATCGACATGCAGTTGGAAATAATCGCCCTGTCCGGCGGCATTCACGCGCACCGCAACGGCATCGCCGCCGAACGCTTGCTTGAGCATCGCCTCCGCAAGGTCGATCAGAGCTAACCCGCGGAAGAAGTTCGATCCTTTCAGACGATGGAATTGCGGGGGATTCTCAGGGGATAACGACTCATCCTCCAGTCCCTGGTTGTAGTCAAACGGCCTGGCGCCGTAGCGCTCTAACCAGCGGTTCATCAGTTCCGGCCCGCACGCCCCTCTCTCCCACTCAAGCTCACTCTCCATTTTTTCGCGGCAAGGCAGTGTCTCGTAGGCTATGTCCACACATCGGTCCCCCCGCTGCGACCAGGTGACATGCTCGATCCACCGCTGCGGATCGTGAATCAGACGGAAACCCCTGGCCACCTCGGCGAAAAGGTAGGCTACGATGGCGCGTAGAGGCATACCCTTTTCTTCTGTGACTTCTCCCGAAGCTGTCGCATGTCGCAACAGCGGAGTGCGCCATCCGGCGAGAAGTGACGAGAATGTGATGTCGGATTTCTGAGTAGCCGTGGGCCGGTCGAGCCGATCCACCTCTACGGACTGATCAACATACCAGTCACGACTGGCCTGCATTCGCTGCGCCAACTCTTCCTGTGTGATCAGCAGCGGTAATTGTCGCAGAATCGAGCAGATCCAAACGCGACTGGCCGGACTCAATAGGCCGTCCGACAGCAAGTCCGGCTCGATCTGCTTGAAGAAGTCCGTATCAAGTGGCAAGCGCGTGAGGATGGCCGCGATCTCGGCAGCCTTACCCGTCATCTTCCGCATTTCGCCCGTGGTCAGAGGGCCGGGAGCAGCAGCTTCAGCGTACATGCCCCAAGACCAGCGCCAGGCGTTTCGGTCGCGCTCTACGCTGTAGGGGAAGATAACACGGAACCGCTCGGTTGGAACCGGATACGTCCCCAGGATTCGGTAGTTGTCCTTCGGATTGGAGGAAATCAGCGTTCCCTGCCCGGCCTGCCCCTTCTGTTCGGTCGCCTGGTCCAGTGACCCGGCGCGCACACCGGTGCCATATTCGGCTTGACAAGCTAAATGCACGAGCAGGTCTGGAGGGATGCCAATATCGAAGAACGCATTGATCGCATTCTTCACAGCGACCGTTACAGCCGAAGAGCTCGAGAACCCGCCCTGAGGAATGTTCCCGGTGGAGGCGATGCGCAAGCCCTTGAAATCATCGCGCCCCAGATGCTTCTGGACGCGGGCGCCCAGGTTCCCGCTGCGCAGGGTGCGCATGGACGCGATGGCGTTGCTGACAAGGGCAAAGGGCCGCCGCATGTTATTGCTTACCCAGAGAGAGGGCGGCGGCAGCGGCTGGTTCTTCCGACGCCGCAGCCGTAATTCCTCATCGCTGAAATAGCCCAGCGATAGAAGCACGCTTTCGCTCATCTGCGTTCCGAATTCCTCGTAGGCATGCACGTCCGATATATCTTCGCCGGGATACATTTTGTCGTCATCCGACGAGACGAAATCAGTTTTCTCACGATACTCCGGGTTCGTCGGAAACAAGTGGAGTCGGCGATCGTCGGCTGTCTGCACCAGCACTACGATCTGCTCCTCGCCCCCCGCAGAGCCGGCACCGATAGGCATCTGCCAGGCGGGACCGAAGAACCGGTTCATGTCCGGGTGCATGAAAGCAATGCGCAGACGCCCTCCCGAAATGCCAATCCCCACAGGGCCGTCCGGCTTGAAATTGAGCTTGCTCTGCTCAATGACCGAAACGAGTTCTCCAAGCTGTCGTGCGATTGAGGCGATCTGGCCGGGCGGACGGTTAGCCGCAATAACATGGGCTGCCTGCAATACCTCAGACTCCTCAGGAAAGAACGACCCGCCAGTGGATCGTAGATGACCCTCCAACAAGGCAAGATCCATCGGTCTGGTCACGTCAGCACACAGCAAATCATACTCCGGATCAGAGACCGTCATGGTCATCGTGCGAATGTCCCCGTTCTCGCGGCTGATCGACTGGATGATGTCGGTCAGATAGTACTGCCCTTGCGCATTGTCATTGGCCAGATCCCGCAGGTGTCGCATCAAGGTGGCTGCACGAATCACGTAAAGAGGACAATTCCCCTCGACCGAATCCAGCAGCCGTCGACCCGTTGGGTCCTCCTTCTGAGCAGAGATATCCCGTTCCTCAATGATCCGCGTAACCCGGTGGTTCTCATCCCTCAGTATACGGCCCTTGCCACGGTCTTTCGGTGGCTCATAGAGCGCGGTTAAGAACGTCAGGTCGGCCTCCTGTGCCCCGGCTCGGTGAGCCTCCCATATCCGGCGGAATACGGAGGACGGCACGATGCGGTCACCCATGCTAATGATAAGCGCTGGATTCTTCTCCACCAGTGCCGGAACACTGAACGCTTCCAAAGTGGCAAAGGCGGTACCCCCTGTTGGGTCGTCCGACCGGATATAGATGTTGTCACTTCCCAGCCTGGCTGAGACTTCTTCATAGCGGTACCCCACCAAACAGATCACCGGCGACGGGCTGAAGCGACGAAATGCATCAATCGAGTGACGAGCCAGGGGGGTCCCATACAGGAGCTGGACACACTTTGGCTCTCGACCGAACCGCGTACCTTTGCCTGCGGCCAGCACCACAAGGACAGGCGCATCCGGCCTGATGCCATTGTAGAACGTAAGGCTTTCGGGCTTGAGTATCTTCTCGTAGTCAAGCGTTACTGCCGTCCTGAGCGGGCGAACCGTTGCAGATCTCGGTGTCTTTGCGTGTTCCATCCGTTTCACCTACGGCAAGGGCAAAGCGGCGTTAGCAAGCCGTCCGAGCCCCGAATGGCCGAATCTTAACCTGGTCCTCTTGCACAGTCTGCTCGAGAGGATACAAAGACCCGTTCAATTCGTCCAGGCTTTTTGCGCGAATCCGGCGGCCAGACGGTCTGCCGCCAAGATAATACAAGTAGCTGCACGAAGCAAGTTTACGCAAGTTCTTTAATGACAAGGTGGACGAGGTTGTTCGGGTGCGACACCACCAGGTGTTCCCTCAGAATCTTCTGAGCAACCGTATCCTTCACAACGGCAGTTTCTTTTCTTGTGCTCGACCCGCCTCTACGAATCCGGTTCCTATGGACCGGTCATCTTAGCCGGTACGACGATTGTGTCGAATTGTTCCGGGGTGAGCAAACCGAGGGCCACGGCTGCCTCTTTCAACGTCGTACCGTCCAGGTGCGCCTTCTTGGCAATCTGGCCTGCTTTGTCGTACCCGATATGGGGATTCAGCGCCGTCACGAGCATCAGCGAGTTTTGCACGTGCCGAGCTATGGCCGACTCGTTTGCCACGATGCCGGCGACGCATCTTTCGGCAAAATTGCGACAGCCATCGGTTAGCAGCCGCACGGATTGCAGCAGGTTATAGGCGATAACCGGCTTGTAAACATTCAGCTCGAAGTTGCCCGATGCGCCGCAGAACGTGATGGTTGTGTGGTTTCCCATCACCTGTGCGCAGATCTGCGTGATGGCTTCACATTGCGTGGGGTTGACCTTGCCGGGCATGATCGAGCTGCCGGGCTCGTTAGCGGGCAGGGTAAGCTCGCCGATGCCGCATCGCGGGCCGGAGGCCAGCCAGCGAATGTCGTTGGCGACCTTCGTCAGGCTCACGGCCAGCGTCGTCAGGGCACCACTGGTCTCCACCATCGTATCGTGAGCGGCCAGCGCCTCGAACTTGTTCGCCGCAGTGACGAAAGGCAGTCCCGTCAGTTCCGCTATTTTCTTTGCAGACCGTCCGGCAAATTCCGGATGTGCATTCAGACCCGTCCCAACGGCAGTGCCGCCCAGGGCCAGCTCGTACAGATGGGGAAGGCATTGGGCAATGCGTTGGCCGGAGCGCTCGATTTGCTCGGCATAGCCGGAAAACTCCTGGCCAAGCGTGAGCGGAACCGCGTCCATCAGGTGAGTCCGGCCAATCTTGACGATGTGTGAGAATTCGCGAGACTTGTCCCGCAGGAGATTCGCCAGTCCCTCCACCGCCGGAAGCAGCCTGTGAGTGATTGCCACGGCCGCCGCTACGTGCATGGCTGTAGGAAACGTATCGTTGGACGACTGCGACTTGTTGACGTCGTCGTTCGGGTGGACCGGCGTCTTGCTGCCGATCTTGCCGCCAGCCAGCTCTATGGCCCGATTGGCAATCACCTCGTTGACGTTCATGTTGGTGTGGGTGCCGCTGCCCGTCTGCCAGACGCTCAGAGGGAAGTGATCGTCGAGTTTTCCGTCGATGATCTCCTGGGCGGCTTGCTCCATTAGACCTGCCTTCTCTGGCGAAAGCAGACCCAGCTCCCGGTTGACCAGGGCTGCGGCTTTTTTCAACACGCCGAACGCGTGAATCAGCTCCTTGGGGATATTTTCGATCCCAATGTCGAAATTCTGAAGCGACCGTGCCGTTTGCGCGCCGTAGTAGGCGCCTTCGGGCACCTCCACCCGGCCCATCGTGTCCTGTTCAAGTCTATTTCCCATGACTCGCCTTCATTAGAGATGTGTCAGTCGCCATTTCTCGAGGTCGCCGGCACCGAACCAACAAACTTTGCAGACATATTTTCACCCCGTCGGCGGTATGCCCACGAGGTTCCCGATAGCCGCCGCTGCTCTACAACCGGTGAGATTATCGAGATTGCTTGTGTCAGTCAAGTGCTGGCAGCAAAGACGGGGCTGCATTTCTGAAAGGCCGTTCGCGCAGGTCTTTCCTGCGGCTTAGCCTATTATCGCCACAAGTTCCGCCGGTTCGATTCTGAAGTTAGACCCCCTTCCCTCGAAGAAGCCATGCTCGCCGATCAAATGGATGTTCAGATCCGACCACTGGATGCTCGCACCTGTCTCAGTCTGACGGATGGAGGTAATCCTCTTGAGGAACGTGCCCGGATGAGGCCAAGGACAAACCAGCAAGCCCCTGGCTTCATCGATCTTTGCCTCCAAGCTCTCATCGATCCGCACCCAGGTTCCCAGGCCCGCTTTTGCGATGTTGGTGATCTGCCGCATCCGCTCAGCCACCTGCTTTCTCGTGAAGCCCAGCTTTGACAGTTTCACCTCATCCGCATCCACGATTTCAGAGACGCTGCGAGTATCACAGCCCATGAAACCGCCGGCCACCAGCCTCGACGACCTCAAGATTTCGTCCAGCTTCTTATCCTGGGGCGATTCCTTCATCTTGTTCCCCGTCAAAACTCACTCGAATTTGTCGTAGAAAATCTTGTCCTCGCCGACGCCCAGTTTCTTGAGGACATCGAGGGACGCATCAATCATCCCGGGACTGCCGCACAGATACGCCTCGCATTGGCCTGCGTTGTCCAGGGTGCGCTGGACGGCCTCAGTGACCGGGCCCTTTTCGCCGTCCCAGTTCTGGTCCTGCTCCGGGGCGGCGATAACCGGAATGAACCTGAAGTCCGCCAACTCCGATTCAAATTGGCGCATCAGCTCGCCCAGGCACAGCTCCTTGACCTTGTTCGCGCCGAAGTAGTACGTTGCCTTTCGCTTGTTGCCGGTATTCTTCATGTGGTGCAGCATGCACTTGATTGGCGCCATCCCGGACCCGCCGGCGATAAAAACGGCCGGGGCATCGGTTTCGGAAAGCCTGAACTCTCCATAAGGCCCGTTCATTTTGACCTGGTCGCCCACCTTCAGATATTCAAAGCAGTAAGTGGTACAGATTCCACCGGGCACCAGCCGGATGATCAGCTCGATGGCGCTCTTGTCGGCCGGATCGGACGAGATCGAATACGCCCGGTAAACCTCCTCGCTGCTTTTCTCATAAACCGGCGTCAGCAGTTGGATATACTGGCCTGGGACGTAATCGATGGTCTGCGGCTCTACAAGCTCCAGACGAAACTGCTTCATATCGTGCGTCAGGTCAATGATCTCTGCGCATTTGCAGATATATTCCCGGACGGCCAAAAGCTCCTGCGGGATCTCAATCTTCAAGTCATTGCGGACCTTGACCTGGCATCCGAGGCGGACGTTAGATTCTCTCTGGTCCTTGTCAAGATAAGGCTCCTCGGTTGGCAGCAGGGGCCCTGCCCCTTCGAGCACCTTGAGCTTGCACAGCCCGCAGGTGCCCCTGCCCCCGCAGGCGCTCGGAATGAATATTTTCTCGGCGGTCAGCACGGAGAGCAGCTTTCCGCCGCCGTTCACTGTAAGCCGGCGCTCGTCGTTGATGGTTATCGAGCACGGCCCGTAGTTGGCAAAGAAGTGCTCGGCAACGACCAGCAGCGCCGCCAGGCCGGCCCCAATTGAGCTAACCACCACAACCGCTATCAGTACTGCTGCAAGCATCAACTCCCCTGCAATACGCCCGCGAATCCTATGAACGCCAGCGCCATCAGGCCGGCGATGATGAGCGTAATCCCCGGTCCCTGCAAGCCGCGAGGAATCCGCTCATTGGCCAGCCGCTGGCGAATACCCGCCATCGCCATAATCGCCAGAAACCATCCTATTCCGCTGCCGAGCCCGTAGCCGATGGTGACAATGAAGCTGTAATCCCGGATGATCATAAACAGGCACGCGCCCAGGATGGCACAGTTGACGGTGATCAGAGGCAGGAAGACGCCCAGCCGCTGGTACAAGGGCGGCGAAAAGCGATCGATGGCCATCTCGACAAACTGAACGAAGGCCGCAATGATGATAATAAACAAGATGAACCGGAAGAAATGCAGGCCCAGCGGCACCAGCACGTAGTGATACGCCAGCCAGTTAAGCAGGCACGTGACAGTCAGGACAAAGATGACCGCCAGACCAAGGCCGAACGCCGCTTTGATCTCGCGCGAGACCCCAATGAACGGACACATGCCCAGGAAATTGCTCAGCAGAATATTTTGCGTGAATACGGCCGAGACAAAGACGACCAGCGCGTATGACATTTGCGACGTCAGGCTCATTT
>DATKWR010000118.1:0-4262 GCA_035529475.1 Sedimentisphaerales bacterium
CTCGAAATCCGCTGCCATGACCTGCTTCAGTTGCTCTACGTCGATCCGTTTACCTTCCATGACTTAATCTCCTTTTGAAAAAAGTTCATAAGTCACTATAGATAAAAGATTAACGTAGCGCCAGAAAAAATTCTCACACACTCCCATCGAGGCCAACCCTTTTCATTTACAAGCTCCTACGTGAGCACATCATAGGCTGTAGCACAAGCTTATCACATATCAGAACAAAGTCAAAAGACAACCGGCAACAATATCCAAACCTTGAAAACCGTATCCACCCTACTTATTTCTGCCTTTGATTGACGTCCTTTCGTATCTCGCGTATGGATTTCCCAATCCGTCAAGGCACGCCGACCTTACCGGACGTATCCTACCGGCTCGTTCGGCATCCGCAATCTTTAGACTATCACACGTGAGTCTGTTTATCACGTATTTTCTGAGAAAACGGAAAGGAAAGGGTTCAGAATACAACATGCGGAAGGTAGCGTTCTAACAGATTCCTCGGCTGCGCTCGGAATGACCGCCCCGCGGCCCAAGCGGGCGGAGGGGCAAAATCTGTTGGCGTGTGGGTCATGGCTGGGGTATCATACGGTCCATACTTCAGTAGGAGATGATTTGACAAATGGTCAAAACAATGGGATTTCTCACGCTTGCTGTGCTCATGATCTCTTCGGGCAATTCTGGTGGGGCAAGCCCCACCCTACAATCTGGTCCCACCTTCCAAAGCTATCCGAACCGCTGGGTTTATGTCTCGCGGTCGCTGCGCAGGGACAGCGACGTTGCCGAGATTAAGGGGATCATCAAGACCGCCTCGCAGGCGGGGCTCAACGGCATGGTCCTGGCCGCGGGGCTGGACAGGCTGGACAGCCAAAGCCCCGACTACCTCAAAAGGCTCGACCAGGTCAGGCAGGTCTGCAAGCAGTCCGACGTCGAGATCATCCCGATCATCTTCTCCGTCGGATATGGAGGCTCGATCTTAGCCGAGGATAAGAACTTAGCAGCGGGACTGCCCGTCGAGGACGCACTGTTCATCGTGCAGGATAACAAGGGCCGTTTCGTGGCAGATTCTGACGCGAAGATCGTCAACGGCGGATTCGAGAATTACCAGAGCGGCCGCGTGACGGGATTTGCGTTCCACGACCGGCCGGGCGAGGTCTCGTTCGTGGATACTGAAGTCTTCAGGGCTGGCCGGGCGTCGCTTCGCTTTGAGAATTTCGGCCGCTACGAGCACGGCCACGCCAGAGTCATGCAGGAGGTCACAGTCAAGCCCCATCGCTGCTACCGATTGAGCTGCCAGGTCAAGACCGAATCGCTTGCGCCCGAGGGCGCTTTTCGCTTCACGATTCTCGGTCCCGACGGGCGCAACCTCGCCCCTTATGACCCGGCGGTGCCTTCCACGACGGACTGGCGAACGGTCGTGATGGGCTTCAACAGCCTGGACTATGACAAAGTCAGGATTTACCTCGGCGCGTGGGGCGGAGAATCGGGACGATTTTGGGTCGATGAATTGGCCGTCGAAGAGGTCGGGCTGCTGAACGTGCTGCGCCGGCCCGGCACGCCGGTGACGGTGCGAAACGAAAAAACGGGGACAATTTACAGGGAGAATGTAGATTTCGCCTTCATAACCGACCCGAAGCTCGATTTCAGGTTCGACCACGAGCCGCCCGAAATAGAGATACCGCGGGGCAGCAAAATCAAAGACGGCTATCGCCTGCGGGTCAGCTACTATCACGCAATGGGAATCAACCGGGGCCAGGTGACGGTCTGCATGTCCGAGCCGGCCGTCTATGACATCTGGAGAAAACAGGCGGCGGCGATACACCAGTTCTTTTCCCCAGGCAGATACCTGCTGAGCATGGACGAAATAAGGGCTGGCGGGGCATGTCAGGCGTGTAAGAGCCGCAACCTGACGATGGCGCAGATTTTGGGCGAATGTGTTACCGAGCAGGTGCAGATTATCCGCGAGGTGAACCCGGCGGCCGAGGTCCTGATCTGGTCCGACATGTTCGACCCGAACCACAACGCTCACGGCGATTATTACCTGGTGGAGGGCGACTTCACCGGGTCATGGAACTACATACCCAGGGACCTGGTCATCGTCTGCTGGTATTACCAGAAGCGCGCCGAGAGCCTTGCGTTCTTTTCGTCGCTGGGATTTCGGACGCTCGCGGGGGCGTACTACGACGGCGATACCCTTGAGAACCCCACGGGATGGCTCGACGTCCTAGACTACACCCCAGGCGCAAGCGGCATCATGTACACGACCTGGAGGAATAAGTACGAGCTTCTGGCGCCGTTTGGGGACTTGGTCGGCAGCCGGCAAATGTCAAGATAATTTGGGGACAAAGCCGTCCCCCTGTCAAAGCCTTAACAAGAATTGATGAAGGGGCCTTTACAATGAAGCGTTTCTGCACTTTGTTTCTAATCACTATTGCAGGCAGCGCCGCCTGGGCGGCGGACCGCGGGTTCGTGCCTTTGTTCGAGGCAGATAGTCTCGAAGGCTGGAAGGTCAGCGACTGGTCCGACCTGCGCACACCTCAAAAAGTCCAGGGAACGCCCTGGAAGATCGAGAGCGGCGTTCTGGCCGGCCTGAACAAGCGAACCTGGATCATCTCGCCGAAGGAGTACGGCGACTTCGTACTGAAATTCGAGTCGATGATCAGCAAGGGCAGCAACGGCGGCATCGGACTGCGCTTCGGCGCCGCGGGCGACCCGGCCTACACCGGGATGGAGATCCAGGTGGTCGATCACGAGGTCTATTATCGCGGCCAATCGCAGCCCCAGCAACGAACCGGCTCGATTTACGACGAAATTGCCCCGAGCCAGGACGCCGTCAAGCCGGTCGGCCAGTGGAACGCCTGGGAAATCACCGCACGCGGCAGCCGGGTCGCGATCGTGCTGAACGGCTGCAAGATCATCGACGCGGACCTCTCGCGCGAGACCAGGGCCCGGCAGCAGAAAGGCCCCGCCCTGGCGCAGCGCCCGCTCAAAGGGCACATCGGATTTCAGAACCTCAACGGCAGCATCACGTTGCGAAACATCGCAATCAAAACGCTGGACGCGAACGAGGAAAGCTTTGTGCCGCTGTTCAACGGCAAAAGCCTCGACGGCTGGATGAACGTCAACTGCGCCCCCGAAACCTGGATCGTCCGCGATGGAATGATTATCTGCACGGGGATTCCTACGGGCGTGCTAAGAACCGAGAAGCAATACGAGAACTACATTCTGGAATTAGAATGGCGGCATATAAATAAAGGCGGAAACGCAGGCTTGTTCATTCACTCCGACCCGATCACGGCGGTGGGCCAGCCGTTCACCCGCTCGATTGAGATACAGATCATGGACGGCAACGCAGGTGACATGTTTTCGATTCACGGCGCGACGATGACGCCGGACAAGCCCCATCCTAAAGGCTGGGTCCGTTCGTTTCCCGCTGAGGACCGGATGAAGCCGACCGGACAATGGAACCACTATCGCGTTGAAAGCCGGGCCGGGACGGCAACCCTGGCCGTCAACGGCAAGATTGTCACTCGCGGCTACCACCTGAACCCACGCAAAGGCTACATCTGCCTCGAATCCGAAGGCAGTGAAGTGCATTTTCGCAACATTCGCATTGTCGAGCTTCCCGGCTCCAATCCGCCGACCGACGTCGTCGCGCAGCAGGACCAGGGTTTCCGCTGTCTGTACAACGGCCTGGACCTTCGCGGCTGGAAGCAGACGCCGGGCAACGAAGGCCATTGGAGCGCGAAGGATTGGATTCTCGACTATGACGGCAAGAGCGAAGCGCAGGACAAAGACCTCTGGACGGAGCAGGATTTCGGTGATTTTGTCCTTATTGTGGATTGGAGGCTGCCGGACGAGCCTAAAATCGAAAACGTCCCCGTGGTTCTGCCCGATGGGTCCGAGGCGACGGATGCAGAGGGTAAGCCTCTGACCGTGGCCGTGATGGATGCCGGCGACAGCGGCATTTATCTGCGCGGCACCTCAAAGAGCCAAATCAATATCTGGAACTGGCCCGTCGGCTCGGGCGAAATCGAGGGATACCGAAAGGACGAGAACATGCCGCCGGACGTGCGAAGGGGTGCCACGCCTATGTTCAACGCCGACAAGCCCCCCGGCCAGTGGAACCGTTTCGAGATAACCGCCATCGGGGACAAAGTCACCGTCGCAGTAAACGGAAAAACGGTCATTCGGCAGGCGCGCCTGCCGGGACTGCCCGAGCGCGGCCCCATCGCCCTGCAGCATCACGGCGACCACGTGCA
>DATKWR010000119.1:0-4034 GCA_035529475.1 Sedimentisphaerales bacterium
GAGACATAACCAAGTCGTTGTACCCAGAGTAGGCAAGATCCTGTTTCGTCCATCCCTTCGGCAGATCGGTTACGCTTTTCCGCGCATACAGCGCCCGGCGCAACTGTTCAATCTCGTCCTTCCGCGCACTATCCATGCGGCGTAGTTCTCGCAGGCTGGTATCCCTAATCATTATCCGACCACCTCCAACCACACGCCGTAAGCGTAGAGGTCTCCAGTGGCCTCCACCTTCACATAGAAAAGATGGTTGCTGAGATGTGGTATCTCTACCCACACCCTGCGGCGTGCCCCCGCCTCGTCCGTAGAGTCGGCGATGTGGGGTACATCATCGCTCTGCCTGTTGCCGTTGACCCAGACCATCGGGACCGTAGGCCCTTCTATGTCCAGTATCACCCGGTCTACCTGGACCTCTTTCCCGGTGCTGAACGCGGCGGTGGTGAACGTGCCGCCGTCTCGCTCGCCCGCGAACAGCTTTACGATATCGCGGGCAGATGCCGCGTAGAAGTTCCCGCCGGTAGAGTCGCACTTGGCGTACTCTGCGGTCCCTTCATGCCACACCATGCCGCTGTCTGTCTGACGCACCACATACGATTTATGCGCCCCGCTCATGTAAACGGTGTCGCCCGTGGCCGCTATCGAGGTCGGCGTGTCTATGCCGTCGAACCCGCGCCGGGATATCTTCGTGACCCTAGCGCCATCGAACAGCCACAGGCCGTCCCGGCTCAGCAACAACACCCCATCGTCGGTCGTCACGGAGACATCGCCGGGAGTGGCCCCGGTGTCTGTGATAATCTCTCTGAGGTCGGGAGCCCCGCCCGTGAACCTGTCCGCCCATAGCCGGTCCTGCGACCAGATGACGACCTCGCGCCCGAGCAGGGACAGTTCCGTGATCGCGTCTCTGACCGTGTTCCAGTTGAGGGGGTTGAAGTATTCGATGCCGTCCAGGTGAGACCACCAGTATCGGTCCGGGTTGCTGGTGTCATTAACGAATAGCAACTGCCCAACGGTGACGGCCAAGGACGAGACCGGTGGGTTACTGTGGTCGGTGGCTGACGCAGTATAAACAGCCCCGAGGTCTATGTCCTTCTTGTTCCCATACACCCGGGGGAACTTGAGCCCGCCGCCGGTGGCGTCTGAGAAGGTGGACACAACTGCATCGCCCTGCCAGAACTCGCGGTCAAGGTAGAAGTCCGTGCCGCCAGCCTTGGTGCGGTAGAGTCTGATGCCTGGAACCCAGTCGGTGCCCTGAGTGCCTGATATGTCGAAGACGGCCGCCCCGCCGTATGCGGTGAACAGTTTCCAGTCATTGCTGTTCGCCGTCCAGTCATAGCCGATTGAAACAAAGTCCGAGGACTTCAGGACAACCTCATCGGCCTCCCATCCGTCATCTGGGCCGAACTCCGGGTAGTCCACCGGGGCGGCGGCCGCGAGGTCCATCATCCTGAGCCCCCGCGGGCGACTTTCCAATACGCGTCCGTCGGTCAATTCCACTACCGACGTGATGTACCATTTGTAAACGCCATCAAGCCCAGACCGGGAATCTGCCGTCCCGGCGCTGGTATATGGTGTGAATCCGCTAGAGTCGAGGTCCAGCGTTATTGTTGTTGAGTCTTCGGCCGTGATATAATAATATCCATCGTTGATCTCTGTCATGCCGACGACGCCCGTGATATATACGCGGTCTCCGACAATGAGATCATGGGCGGTGAAGGTCACCACACACGGTGACGCCGCAGTAATGCCGGTTATGTTCGAGGCAGTTGGCGTGTCTCCGCTCCAGCAAGAGCAGGACATATACTCGGGCTGAAGCGCGCCATGTTCCCTGATGTGGTTGCCATCGTAGATGTAGTTGACAGTGCCGCCCAAGATCAGGAACTTGTCGTCTATGGCCACGATCTTCATCGTAGACCCGGCAGTGATCGTCCCCACGTTCAGTCCGTTATCGTATACCGTGTCCCCATCCATCCACACCAGATGGTCTGCACCGTTCATGCGGCCAGACGCAAAGCACGAGATGGCCGTATAGCCATGATACAGTTCCGTCGGCCCCTGCGCTACGCGCCACCGGCCTTCTTTATCGGTCCACCCGTTTACGGACTCCTGCAACTCGTGGGGGGCCATCTTATGCGTGGCCACCGCCACGTTGAGGCCGGTCAGTGTGTCTGTGCCGAATTGCATCTTGGCCATCTCTACGGCTCCGGTATCGTGTCGGGGAGATCGTGCCAGAAGTTGTCTATAAAGTGGGACGGGCTGGACCCGACGACCCACGTCTTCTCAGAAAGCCTGTTGTTGGACCGAGCCCGCAGTCTGTCCAGCATGTCGTCGTAAAGCCTGCGGTAGAAACCCGCCGTCTCCGGGTTCTGCCTGCGGGTCTCTGCCGAGTAAGCCTCGGACAGCATGTACCACAGGACGCCGTATATGGCCCACTGGGGGACCTGTAGTTTGTCCGTGTCTGCGTCTTCTGCCACCTGAGCGGGGACACCGTAGGAGTAGGTTCTCAGTTCGTAGACCCCATTGGGCTCCCAGTAGAGGCCGAGCCTGTAGGTGCTCGCGTTAGTGAATAGGTCCGTGTAGTAGAACCTTGGCTTACCGGAATTGGACTCCCACGTCCGGTCGGATCTACGGAAGGCGTCGGCGGTTGTCGGCCTGATCGCCTCGTCGTCAATCTCTACGCGCCAGATGGCGTACGGGAACTCGCCCGCCGGGCCCACGGAGTAGGCCGATGTCCCGTCTACCGTGTTCTGCTCCTGAATCACGTCAAGATACTCAGCGTGTTGCGCCATTTCCCATAGCGCTCCGTTGGCCCAATTCACCGCCTGCGTCGTAGTGAAAAACGTCTGCGACGTTTCCGTGTCCTGCATGGCGGGAAAGAAAAAATCCTTGATGTCCTGCCACGTTTCCATTAACAGGCCCCCCTGCCGATGGTCTCGGTGTACTTGTGTCCGTAGCGGGCGCGAACCTTCTCGCAGCCCTCAAGGAACTTGTCGTAGTGACCGTGAGCCGAGCGTGGGTCCGCTATCGCCTTGAGTTGGGCCATCGTATATGGCACGAGGCACATCCTCTGGATGTCCTCTGATGTGTTGGTTGTACTGCCGCCGACAGCCACTCCGTAGATGCGGAGTTCCGCGTCGGTGGCGTCGGACAGGGCGCGGTAGACAAGGATCTGCGATCCATCTGCCGCGTCAGTTGAGGTTTCGGGTATTCCGGGGGCACTCAGCAGGGTATAGTATTCCGGCCGAGTGCCCCGGTCGTCGCGCCACTTGCGGGACTTCCTGTCAAGGTCGTCGAGAGTGGCCACAGTCAAGATCCCGTCCTCGTCCCCGCCGTCGGGCAAGAACGCGACTGAAGTTATGTTTATGAACGATGAGTCGAGGTCGTAGACCAGGGTATCGTCAAGCATTGATATGGTCTCGGTGGCCCTGACGAGTTCGCATCTTTCAGCGACATCGTTGAACCCCGCCATAATCAGGCTTTCGACATACGAATCCGAAAAGGCTTTATTGTCGCCAATCCTGCCCGGCAACAAGTCCTGCAATTTCGCTTTCGTTCCTGCTACGACCGCGCTCATTCAGTTCTCCTAGATTATCCTAGCCACAGGGCTGATATACGACTGTGTAAGAGTCGTTCCCGCCTGTGCCTGAAGCGTAACACCGAGAACTGCACCGTTCTGCACGCCGAGATCGTCGCCAACAGTGACACCTGCGGCATCAGAGTTGGCGTCAACGTACAGAAGGTCCAGATCAACGATATCGGTTCCGGTACAGGTCAGGTAATCACAGAACCCGGCAGTCACAACCTTGCCCCATGCAGACGCAGCAAAATCCTCTGCGGCAACACCGCAGGGGACCATTGCGTTCGTGCATTTGAGAATGGTGTACCCGGTCTCGCCAGATAGCGATACGATATCGCCCTTTGCGATGGCTGCCGCTGTGGCTTTCATCTCCCTGACCTCTGTACCTGCAACCGCATTTCCTGGGCCGGAACTGACTTCCGACTCTACGATGCGGACGGCCGGTGAAATGTATGACGCCGTA
>DATKWR010000120.1:0-13069 GCA_035529475.1 Sedimentisphaerales bacterium
GTGCGATAGAGAAGTAAGCTGCCAATCGCAGCGGCAATGACCGCAAGGTACATCGGATGCCGGACATGCGCATACGGCCCCGTGGTAACCAACCGGTGCGTGGCTTGAAGACGGACGCCAAAGCCACTTGAAGGCCCGAACATCTGGCCGAGAGACCACATACCCCACAGATAAAGGGCAAGGCCGCCGAAGAAGAGCAACGTCCCGACGGAGAGCAGGATAACCCGCAGCCAAGACTGCGCCTGCATCGGGAGGGGACGCCAAAGCAGAGCGCCGACCCAAACAAACAAGATGGTGGCTACTAGCAGCACGGGGGCGCGAAGCGCGAAGCGTGCGCCACGTTCCTCGCGGCCGCTTGGTTGACGGAGAGACTTGAACATGCCGACGATCGCGTAAGCAAGAGTAGCCAAGCCAGCAATGGCGCCGAGACTCCTAATCCACTGTTCTATGGAATCGAGTGACATGGCTTCCCTCGCACCTTCCTTTGGCGACCGCGGGCGGATGCAGCGGCGCCTAACTACTGGCTAGGCGGACATTCTTCCACCTCATCGCCCTCCCTGGGCGATCACCCAGATTCTATCCCCACACCGTTTCTTCGCCGAATCCCTCTTAGGCGAAGAAGATGCACCTGAGCACCCGCGTCGGACCACTGAGGCCACTGAGACCCTGCGAGCGCTGAAACCTCTTGGCATGCGTTGCCGAACGGTATCGAGCTAGGCTGCCCGGCGGACGCGGGCAATGCCCTCCTCCACGCTACGTCACGGTGGCAGGCAGAGCAAGCCACACTACGGCCAAGCCCGCCGGGTCAGCTTCAGCGAATTGCTAGGCGGCGGCGAAGGGCCACAAACAGAGAAGCTGCAATCATCAACGCCGCAAGGGACGGCAGAAAGTACATGCCGACCAAGAGCCAGAAGCCGCTGGTTTCGCTTTCAGAGGTCTGCACCGCGCCTTCTGCATCCACGCACGCAATCGAGATTCCCGTTTCGCCAGGCGTGTGCCAACTGGCGTGGTACTCCTGGACTGGCAGAGTTGTCCCTTCTGGACACTGGTATCTCTCCGCCAACGAGGGACTATGGAACGGCGCTGTGGCTGCAGCGGCAAAGGCAAGCAGGGCCGCGCCGACAGCCAGGGTGAGCACTTGGACAGAGCGTGGCATGGTCATGAGTCTCCTTGCTCGCACCAGGGCGAGACGGCGGAGCCGCCAATTGCGCAGCCGCGCTCCCATAGCACATTCGTCAATGCCCACTGGAGCAAGAATACGCTGGGCTAGTCTCCGGTGTCACCGGGGCGCCCAGGTGCTGGCGTGGGTCCGCTCGGCGAGACCCGGGCGATCCTTGGCCGCTGCAAACCAGCTCCTGCTACGTGGCCCACGCCCCACGCGCCGCGCGAAATGAAGCCACCTTCCAACTGTCCCAACCGACAGCGCCAAAGAGCCGCGACGGTGGTGTGGTCGGCGCGCGCCTGTTTGGCGATCATGCCGGATCAGTTCAATGGTGTTCCGCCGCCTCGGCTGCGGCTTTCGTCCTGTGCACGGTCCCAGCAGGATGTTGAGGTGGCGTATAGATCGTGTACAGTTTGAGCGGCTTGGTCGCAGAGGTAT
The DNA here is from genome assembly GCA_035529475.1 of Sedimentisphaerales bacterium. Taxonomy (GTDB): domain Bacteria; phylum Planctomycetota; class Phycisphaerae; order Sedimentisphaerales; family Anaerobacaceae. The sequence goes on from DATKWR010000120.1 coordinate 1,601, forward strand.
TGATCACGTTGTGGTAAGTGCCAGCCGGCACGACCACAGCGCCCCCCGCGGCGACTAGATGTACTTCCTTAGCGCCAAAGACGAACTTGGCTCTACCCTCCTCGATCCGGAAGAACTGGTCAACTCCTCTGTGCACTTCTTTGCCGATTTCTTCCTTCGGCTGCAAACACATCGCCACGAGCTGCAAGTGCTTGCTGGTGTACAACACTCGCCGAAAGTACTTGTTCTTTACGCTGATCTTTTCGATAGGTCCAACATAGCTGGTCATTCTCTTTGCCTCCTAGGCTTTTGATTTTGGATCGTGTCGCTTTCCAGTCACCGCGGCACAATCTAGCGGTAGAGTATGCCTGCTCCCGTTCAATCGTTGGCGCTGGGCGCGCGAATTCAGTTGAATGTGCATGTCGCCAGACACTCGCTTCACGCAAGTAGCGGCCTGGGGGCCTGGTTCAGCCGCTCTATTTCGGGAAAACCTCCCTGTCCTTTGCATGTATGCCTTATATTCCTCCCCAAACTCCTTCATCATCATCTGTTCCTCCTTGGGGACGCGGGCGGCTAAGCCGGCGATCACCGCCACTGCCAAGACTACAAAGACCCAGTTTGCAGTCACCAGGGCAAGGCTTGTACCATAGCCAATCATAGCCGTGTAGAGCGGGTGGCGTATGGCGGCGTAGGGTCCCGTGGTCACCAGGTGGTGCTCCTCGCGCAATTGTAGTTGGGGTGACCACTCCTTGCCAAGCGCAACCTGAGTCCATGCCCAGAACCCGAGACTGGCGAGTCCCAAGGCAAACCCCACCCAGCGTAGCCAGCCCGGAAATGGGACCGAGAGCATTCCCATCCAGGGCGGATTGATGGCGTATAGCGCCAGCCAGGCGAGCAGGAGACAGAACATCAGAACCCGAACGGCGTACATTCCCCGTCCTTCCCGCTCGATGGCTTCACGGTCGGGCATTACCCGCTCACCAGCGCGGCGAACCCGAAGCGAGAAATACGCCCGCATCACAAATACCCCTCCGAATAGAACCCAAAAGGCGATATGAAAGATTGATTCTGGCGTCATAGAATGATCTTCCTTCGTACAGAAAAGCGGCCCAACGGTTGCGCATCACCGGCTGGCGGGAGCGCGTAGCGAAGCGGAGCGCGAAGCGCGAGTCGCCTGCAACCGCGGGTTAGCCGCCGTGCGGCTTCATTGTGGTGTTGACACTTGACTACCAGATGCCTGGTAACAGGCGATGACGCACCTGGCGAGAATAATCCACATAGCCAGGCAGCTCGGCCTGTAACGTGCGGTCTTCAAGAGCGGTACGGAGGATGAGCAGGATGGCACTCACTCCGCTGGCGATTAAGGCCCACCAAGAGGCGAGTAGAACTGGCACGGCCAATTCATACAGAATCGCGCCGAGGTAGGCCGGATGACGCACATACTGGTACGGGCCACCTGTAGCGACAGCGTGGCCACGCTGGGACTGTATGCGAACGATCTGCGAGAAGAAGGGGTTGGCGGCAGTCGCCCACACGAACAGGGCATAGCCCAGGACACAGACAGTCAGCGCAGCAATTTGAGCAGCTAGAGGAAAGCCGCCCGTCCAGCCATAACGGTGATCAAGTCCGGCGACGATATATCGCACTAACTGCGTAAGGCCAAGGATGCTCATGATGGCTGTGTCCCAAGGCTTAGCCCCTTTGCGAGGTCCTAGGCGCTCAGCCAGCAGGTCTGGGTTGAAGCGGAAGATGACGATGGCCGTCGCCGTGATCCAAGCCAACATCACAGCTATAGATGCCCAGGCAGGCCACCAGTCAATCTCCCCGGCTGACCAGAACAGAGCCACGCCCATACCGACAATACCCAGGGTCTCACGAATGGCATAACGTGCGACAAGCTTTGTGTCCATGTCCTTTCACATCACACAGATGGCGGCTAACGGAGAAGTTCAGTTGCGGCGCGGTCACTGGCGAGACGCCCCGGCCAATCTGGGCGCGACAATAGCAAGTAGTGAAGCAATTCGGGGCGCCCAGCGCCGTCAACTGCAACCAATGTTAGGCCGCCTTCCTGAAATGGGAGGGACAGTCTCTTTGCTCGTCCTTCTTCATGAGCACCGTTGCCCAATTCCTCTTGCCACACTGCGCACATTTCAGATACTTCTTGTCCGGAACTTGAAGGCTGGCGAAGTCGGTGAACACTGAAATCTCGAATTCGTAGCCGCACGCTGGGCAACGATATGCAGTATTGTTCGCGTGCCATCTTACTAGCAGAAACAGACTGCCATTGACGAATATGGCGAGCCACACGACAAGTCCAACCGGCCAGGCCACCGGAATCAGGATCGCCGCGGTAAGGACAATGACCGCAACCGCTAGTAGAGTGTACCCACCAACTCTCCACCAATCTCTTTTGGTCACTTCGCGATACGGCATAGTGTCTCCTTGCTAGATTTACTCATATCATTCTACGGGTCGTCAACATTGGTGTCTCACTGCGGCGGCCTAACTACTGATTATGCGGACATCGTTCCGCTCAGTCACCCCGTCTGGCGCATGGCATGGACGTTTGTCCCCACAACCGTGCCATATCCGAACGCCGCTCCGTGGCGCCGGAAGGGCTTGCTGCTGCAAGCTGATACGGGCCACGGGTTCCTTTTCGAGTCTGTGTTGGGCGGGGAAAGACCCCCCGCGCGCAGGGCCGGACGGTGTGGTGTAGGGCGTCTGAGACCCGCCCCTACGAGGCTGGCCTCGGTGTTTCACGGCGCTCGAGCCCCTCCAGGATGGCGATCTCTTCCTCGGTCAGACCCTACAACTCGTACACCAGCGCGTCGATCTCCTCGCCAGTGGCCTCGATCTGGCGCTGGTAGAGCTTCTTGTCGGCGGGGATGGCGGCGGCACGGAGCTTCTTGTGCAGGTCCAGCATACGCTCCACCAGCGCGACCATTCTGTCGTGTAGCAGGCTAACGGTTTGCGTTAGCGGCGGCTGGGTGGCCGTGCACTTGGCTTGGGAGCAGGATACTGCCGAGGTGTGGAAAACCATTACGAATCCCGCACACTCCCAGCCGTCCGCCGCACGCTTTGTTAGCCGGCTTCCTGACCTTGATATGGTTTTGTCTTAGGTAATCTTTACGCCGTTGAAGAAGTCCCTAAGTTGCCAAAAAGACTTGCCCAAAGTGCCAACCCGATTACAACGAGAGTAATGCAATGCAGGTGTGGGTGGATAGATAGAGGCAAAACTGCTGTGCCCAATCAGACTTGGTGCAGAACCTTCCCGCCGACCATCGTCAGGTCAACAGTCAGTTTGAGAATGTCCTCCGTGGCAACGGTGTATGGATTGTCGTGCCACACGATCAGGTCGGCAAACTTGCCCGGCTCCAGGGATCCTTTCTCATTCTCTGCAAAGTCGGCGTACGCGCCGGCCATGGTATGGGCGTACATTGCCTCTTCGATGGTAAGCGCCTGTTCGGGACTGACCGGCTTCTTGGAGGCAGAGGCGCGCACGATGGCGGAAAAGAGCGTGGACTGCGGATCCCACCACGGCATCGAGGGTGCGTCCGAACTAAGACACAGGGGCACGCCCATGTCCAGCCAGGTGCGGGTCGGGATGATGCGCTGCATACGTTCCTCACCCCAGATCCTCTCCACTGCATCTGCAAATGCCCGGATGAGCGTGGGCTGCGTTGAGATCACTACACCGAGGTCCTTGGTGCGCTGCAGGGCTTCGTCTGAGTTCAGCACGGAGTGTTCGATGCGGTGCCGCGGGTCGGGGCGTGGATTTTTGTTCATGGCATTCTCAATGGCATCCAGTGCCATGTCCACCGCCGCGTCACCCGCTGTGTGGAGGGCCACCTGGTAGCCCGCATCGTGGAAGGCGCGCACGGCCTCATTCAAGTCCTTGGGTTTCCAAATGGGGATGTTCCACGCAATGCCATCGTGGGGCTCATTAGTGAACGAAGCCTCCAGGGCACCGTCCACCTGAAACTTCGCCCCGGCGAAGCGCATGAAATCGTCCTCGTAGCGCATGGCCTCGATGGCGTCGATGCGCCCATCCAGCTCCTGGATGTACTCCAGGACATTCATGACCTGCCCCCGGATGCTCAACTCACCGCGGCGCGCAATATCGAAATAGGCCTGCATACGGTCCATGTCGCGCGCATACACATCCTGGAAGCTGGTGACGCCCATTGCCGCGAACGTAGCCTGCGGGTTCAGGATGCTGGTTTCCATCACCTTTACGTCCAGCAGGTCTGGCGGCCACAGGCGGCGGAAGTAGTCCATCGCCGGGTGATTCATGACCGTGCCGCTCGGCTCGCCATTGGCCTCGCGCAGGAACCGGCCATTGCCCGGATCGGGCGTGCTGGCATTCACACCGGCCAGCTCCAGCGCCAGGCTGTTGACCGCCGCCATGTGCCCGCCCTGGTTGACGACGAACACAGGATGGTTCGGTGAGATCGGATCGAGGTCGTGCTTGTTCGGGTAGCGGCCTTCAAAGGTCACCCATCCCGCACCGACGACCCACTCGCCGTTGGGTGTGTCGGCGATCTTCTCCGCCAGCTTGGCCTGCATCTCACTTATCGTGAAGACAGCCGGCCAGCTGACATCAACATACGCGGTGCCAAGCAGGCCGCACGCGCTCAGGTGGCAGTGTGCGTCGATCAGGCCGGGGGTCACGGTGCGCCCCATCAGGTCGATCACCAACGAACTTTCGCCGGCCAGGTTGCGCGCAGCCTGGTCGTCGCCAACGAGCCGGATGATCCCATCTTTGATGGCCAGCGCCTTGGCTGTCGTGCGCTGCGCATCGATCGTGACGATATTGCCGTTGACCAGGATGGTATCGGCAACTTCACCCGGAGCCAGGGTGGGAATCGGTTGAGCAGTAGGGCTGACAGGTGTTGGAACCGCGGTCAACTCAACCATTTTGGGACCGGCCTGGCATGCCAGGCTTGCCCCGCCCAATGCAGCTGCACTTAGTTTGAGAAAATCGCGGCGGGTCAACCTATGCTTATGATTGTGGGACATGGTGTCTCTCCTTTCATTGCCCAAAGATCAGTTTTGTTCTTTGGCATAGCACTATTCTGTTGGATTGCAGATACTATTCAGCCCCTACTGTAATGGCGCAAGGGAGCGGGCTAACTACTGATTATGCGGACATTGTTCTAGCTGGGCCGCCCACAAGACGCACTCACTTTGGTTTGGGTATACCGATCCATCTGGGTGTGCGATTCAGGTATTGCCGATATTCGTCGCCAAAGACTTCGAGGCAGGCCCGCTCTTCAGCAACCGCTTCGAAGGCCACAAGGCCCATGTTTACAACCGCGAGCAACAAGAAGAGCCAGGAAGCCGAGGCGACGCTCACCCCCACCCAGATGGTGAACATAGAGACATACCCCGGATGCCTTGAGTAGCGATACACGCCTGCTACAAAGGGCTGACCCAGGGGAGTGGAGGCAACGTTCACCATAACTGTCACCAGCATCGCCAGGCCCACCAGATAGGTAGCAAGACCTACATAGAACCAGACCGTGCCCAACTTCAGCGGAAGGAAAATCGAGTAGAGGAAGAGCAAAACCAGGGGTACCATACTCGCCGCGTAAACCCTAGTCTCCTTCTTCCCGTATGGCACATACCCCATCTTCTTCATGACCTGAGCGGTTCCGACGGCTTTGTCAACCAGTGTGATGATGACCTGGCTTAGTGGGAGGTACAGCATAAGGATCCAGGCGTTCCACACGCCTATCTTGAAAGCCGGCACCCAGGACATGACTGTCCCCCCTTCGTCAGCGAAATGGCCAGAAACAGCTTCGGCACTTTTCTATAGGCCCGGCCAGCAGACGCTTTCGGCTTCGAACAGTTCCCTTCACTTGTTGAAATCCAGAAAAGAGAGGTGTGCCAGGAGTTGCTGAATCCACAGTCCATCACAATGGACGGGGCGTGTTCGTTCGCAAGCGGGTAGGGAAGGATGCGTCGTATAAGCGACAAAGCACGCGCACCCGTCAGTATCAGGAAAGCCGAAATGTCCTGGGGTTACATTCATGAAGGCAACCGCGGAGAAGAACGAAACAATAACCGCCAGTGCGATTATCCGTAGGCCCGCGCGGGGCCTGTTCCTGGTCATGGCCTGGCTTGTGCCCGCCTCCTCGTGTTTCGACTGTGCTGTGCGCGCGGGCAACGGCCCTGGTCTAACTCCCCGTGCGGACGGGGGACGGCACCGGGCGTACGAGGCCAACCACGAAGCGCGCGTCGATGCCTGTGATGAAGGTAGCTCGTGCCGAATCGCCCACTGGAACCTCCTGGCCATGGGCCTGGCGGCTGCGAGCTGAGCTGCCCGCCGGTTCTGGCATCACTTCACCCATTCTCGCACATTTTGACTGGTCAGGCACGCCGCCCCATCCGCGAGCCAGCCGGGTCGGCTTGAGCCACTTGTTAGCCCGCTGGTGGGCGCGACTTCTAGGGGGCCCGAAAATCCTTCCACACCAGCCGTTCGTTCGCTCGCTCGGAGAGGAAGTTCGGGCACCGCCCATCACCTCTCCCATCTAATCCACCATCGGGCGCACAGATGTACGTCCCCTCGGCATCATACAATGATCCCAACATGTCGCAACACTGCGGCGGAATATAGTACACCGTCTTGCCATCGAATTCATATTGCCAAATCGATTGCGGGGGATTGCCGACCGGTTGGAGCTGGAATTGCACAATGAGTTTCCACACCCATGGGGGATTCGCCAGCTCAGTGGATGAGGAACAGCCAACAGTCAGCACGATCACAGCAAGTACCAGATAATGGGCCTTCGTCAAAAGAGGCTCCTCTCACCGGCAGCCTAACGACAGGCATCAGGCACTTGGCCGAAGCGCAGCGAAGGCCAAGTCGCCTGCATGCCATTGTTGGGCGGTGATTCTTGACGCGAATAATACCGCAAAGGGTAGCCGATGCTCTCTATTACCTCTTCCCTTTCGCTTCTGCTCTTTCCAGGTTTTCCCATACCCTGAACTTCACAATCCTGCTTATCAGGTCGAAAGGAATCGGTTCATTTAGTGGAAACTGTACCGCACCCTTTGACCTTTTATAGATGGATAACTCATTCTTGAACTTCTCAATTCCTGTCGGCGTAGGATAAAACCCGATATGCTTTTTGTAGGCACCAATATGAACCAGATTACCTTTCAGAGTGAAGGTCGGTATTCCGTATTTGACTGTTTCTTCCGCGTCCGGTGCCGCCTTTCTAATCGTCCTCCTGATCTCTTGCAGAGTGTCTTGAACATCAGGTGGGAAGCCCGCCATATACTCATCTATGCTCTTGGGTGCTGTTTGGTCAGTTCTCATATTATTCCCTATGAGAATCCTGCCAGTATCCACAAGTTAGGAAGGATGATATGCACCCTCTTGTACGCTATACCTCCAGGATTGGCTTCAAAGCCGCGGCCCAGGCGCGGATCGCCGTCCAGTCCCGCGCGTCACTTGCCGGCTCCTTACCTGCAAGCCGATTGAGAGGAAAGCGTAGCTTGGTCGGGTCGAACTTGCCGCCAAACAGCTCAAGGGCGGCCGGTGCAAGCCAGGGAAACTTGGCCAACTCCTTATCGAGTTGCGCGCGCGAGCTCTTCCACTCCTCGTCATCATGTGGATCATGAATCGGGCCGAGCGCGAAAACTGCCACTGGTCGTTGGGTGAGGGCTTCACGGTGGCGCGACAGGAAACGCTCCGCGTCCTTGTGAAAACGGCCCGTCATGAGCGGCGCCCCCAGCACGACCGCGCTGTACGCCGCGAGGTCGCGTACTTCCCGCAAGGGCCGAACATCCACCGCAAGCCCACCTTCGCGCAACGTCGCCGCGATTGCCTCGGCAACTTCCTGCGTTGAGCCGTATTGTGTTGCATACCCTACAAGTACCGAAGATGCCATCGTTGTCTCCTTTCACCGTCACATCCACTCGAACGCTTCTGATCACGATTGTTGGGGAGCCATCTTGCTCTCGAGACGCCCCAGCTGGAAGAGCCTTCGGCCGACTAAGACATACCATATCACTAGAAACAGCGCATTGGGAAGAATAACGAGCAGGGCGATAGTTGCCGATGGCGTCAGGGCTTGTCTGAGATAGTCGGCTAATGACAGTGCATTTGCTACAATTCCTACATAGGCGGTCAACCTGCTGAAGGACTTACTCTGCAACATGACCGATGAGGTTATGAGACCCGCAACGGACACCAGAAAGAGTCCCAAGTTGAAACCACCAACGGCGCGTTGGTTCGTATTGGCAAGTATGGCCCGCCCTGCCGCCAAGAACGTCGATCTCTGCGCCTCTGTCGTCGCCGCAGCATACTGGTTGCTCAGGGAGAGCATGGAGACGGGATTATTCGTTGCCAGGAAGATCGCAATCCCTAGGAGGGCAAAGGTCACGGCGATCGCCATTAGGCCTGCATTGGCTTTTCTGAGCACGAGGTAGAGGGCGAGGAACACCAGAGCAAACATTACGTACATGGGAACTTCCAAACCCCAGAAGTCCAGAACTCCGAGGATCCTATTGCTCTGGAACAGCATGAACCAGCCACTTACCGTGGTAGGTTGCGGGTAGAAAGTGAGACCAATAACCTCGCTCAGGGTTAGCACTACCACGATCAAGGCGGCCGCGCCGCCGAGTTTGTAGAGGCTCTTGTAGGCAGAGTCAGCGCTTTCTGCATTCGCAACTTGATTCATCGCTATTCGGTCATCCTTTCCGTTTTGTCCGAAAAGCAGCCCGTGTCGCGCGCCAGGCCGAGCGCTTGACCCTAATGAACCGCCAAGCTCGCAGACTTGCGTTCGAAGATGATTCTCATTGACTTGCTCATCTTACTTCTTCCGAGGCGAATTACATTTGCGAGTTGGCTGCCAGTACAATCAGGATGAACGTCAGAACAGCGACGGCGCCGCCAACAGCCAGAACTACCTTTGCAGTCTTTTTGTACCTCGTGGCAAAGAATAGGATTGCACCAACCACGACTATTACAAGACCAAGAGGGACGCCAACCGACATTGGCATGATGCTACTCCCTTCCGCATACTCAACGAGCGCACTGACTACTGGTTATGCCGACATCTCTCCGCCTAATCACGCGATTGGGCGGATTGGGCCCACGTTTGTTTCACAACCATGCCCCATCCCAACGCCCCTGGGTGGCGCGGGGGAAGGGTTGATGGCGCAACGTGATGCTAGACGGGGGTTGCTTTTCGAGTCTATGGCGGGTGTCGAAAGACCCCCCATCGCGCCCGGCCGGTCGGTGTGAAGGGCGAGTCGGCGACTCGCCCCTACGAAGCTGCCCTCGGCGTCTTCAGTGGTCCCGCCCCTCCAAGATAGCGATCTCTACCTCGGTCAGGCTCTGCCGTATCCCAGGCGCTCATTGCCGAGGAGGCGCTGGAAACGCGCGACAGCCCGATCAGCTGCAGCGAGGGTTAGGCCACCTTGGGCAGGAAGGCAAACACCGTAAACACCGACCAAAGATTGAACATGATGTGGACTACGGCGCCAATCCCCCAGTTCTTCTTGCTCCTCACTACATACGCGATTGGAAGAAACGCCACGAAGATAACCGCTATATTCCCCGGAAAGTAGAAGTGGTAGACAGCGAACAAGAGCGAGTTGACGACAGGGGCCGCCCATCCCCAATGCTCCATTCTTGGAAGAAGGAACCCGCGAAAGTACAGCTCCTCAGTTACTGGCGCGACGAAACCAGAGAGCAGGACAGCCAGAAGAAGGGTGATGTTGCGCTGGATTGGAGGACAGCTAGTAACACCATTGATGAGCGCTTCTTGGGTGGCCCATACTGGAAACCAGGCAGACAGATGGGGTTCAAGATATTGGGTGATGGGAGTAAATGCCATCGACAAGACTCCGCAGCAAAGAAACAAGAGAAGTGGCAATACGACATACTCGACCACTGTTCCCTTGCGGCGATACCTGATCGCCTCGGACAACGATCTTGTTCCTGTGAATCTCACGCTCCAGAGAAGCATCACGCCGATTTGCACAGGCACCAGGCAAGCCGGAATTGTGATCAAAAGAGCGAGGTAGGCGGTGAGTCCACGTGGGATCAGCATCCAGGAGAGAACCCAGAAGAAAACAGCGAATATGATACCCGGCACCAGATGAAGCACAATCAACAATGGCCCAGGGAGCTCGCTATGCCCATTCTTTTCTAGGGCTATCATCTATGAAGGCCTCCTTCAAGGAATAGAGGTTGGCCACTTCCAAGTCGTGGCGGCCTAACGAAGAAGCTCAGCCGCCGGGCGCAGCCAGGTCGGCTGCAGCGGTGTTACGCGCATTTGACTGCCATCTCCATTTCCATGAGTTGGCTCCAGTTGTAATTTGCTGTTCGACCTTTTCAGCAAGATTTTGTATGGTGGTCTCATCTCCAGAGTGCCCCAAGGGGAATGTCTCCGGAGACACAAATAGGCTATCGCATCCTGGTCTCAAGTCCATTTCGCCGTAATTCCCGCCAAGAAATCCCTGCGGCAAGGATCACCAGACTAAGAAAACCTATCCAAACCAGGATATTGTTCAAGAGATAGATTTTGAGCAAGACAGCACTAACCAGGGCATCATAGGCAAAATGGGCAAAAATGGCCCATTCGATCCCGAGTTTCCAGAACAGCCAGCCAAAACAGATCCCTAAAAAAGTACTTAGAATCATGACTAGATTTCCAAGTGTGGCGCCGATATGACCCCACCCAAAGATCAGCCCCGCAAGAAGGATGGCTCCCCAATACACCCCGCGAGTCGGCCGACCATCGTGGCTGCGTTTGAAGAAACTTCCCAGCCAGACAAATAAGGATATCAAGAAGAACCGGGCGAAGAGTTCTTCCACAACGCCTGCTTTCACAGACGCCAGGACCAACTGGTAACCGGCGGGATACCTGGCAGAATTAACATTCAGATTAAGCAATAAGCTCAGGGGGAGGCCCAACACGCAAATCAGGACAGTCAGCGCCATCCCGCTCCGCAGCCAGGCCGAAATGTCTTCTTTTTGGAGGCGACCCTCCAAGAAAGGTGCCCCAAGTCCCGTCCGGTTCGCCAAGAGCATACTTATTCCAAGCACCAGGGCAGCGACCAAGGTAGCCACGCCCCAAAACCAGACGGGTTCGATGGGCATATTCGTGGCGCGCAGGAGGGGGATCGCGGCGAGGTTCCCCAGGAAATAAGAGGCAACCAGAATCAAAAGAACGCGCCATTGAAACGAACGTTTTACGGGCAGGTGAATAGTGAAAATACTGAAGGGTTCTTGCCTCATCCCCTAAACTCCTCGAATCTGAAAATGCGCCTAGCTACTGATTATGCGGACATCTTTCCACCTAGTCACTCGATCTGGCGCTAGTAGAGCACCTTGTCGGCGGGGATGGTGGCGGCTGCCAGCTTCTTGTGCAGGTCCAGCAAACGCTCCACCGGGGCGACCATCTTGTCGTGGAGCGGCCTCTCGGCTGCAGCGAGTGCTTAAACCGCCCTGGGAGGTCATTCACACTTGAT
>DATKWR010000121.1:0-12163 GCA_035529475.1 Sedimentisphaerales bacterium
TCAGTTTGTGGCTTACTACGATCGCCATCGTATGATGACTGTGGCATCTCGGGACATTGGCAGCGACCGGTGGCAGAAGACGACGCTGCCCAGCAAACTGATGTGGGATTCGCACAATTCCGTCGCCCTGGGGATCGATGAACAAGGGTACATCCACGTGAGCGGCAATATGCACACGCATCCCCTGTGCTATTTCCGCAGTGAGAAGCCCTATGATATCCGTCGCATGATCGCACACCACCGTATGATCGGCCGGGACGAGGAACGGGTGACCTATCCCCGCTTTTTCTACGACCGCTTGGGAAGGCTTCTCTTTTCGTATCGGTCCGGGACCTGCGGTAATGGTAATATCCTGGTCAATCGGTTCGAACCGGAAAACGAGCGGTGGGTTCGGCATCTGAACACGCCGTTGTTCGAGGGCATCGAAGCGAATGACAACCGGGCCGCCTATCACACATATACCAAGGATGCTGAAGGCCATTTTCACTTTGTTTGGATGTGGCGCTGGACCCCCATGGTGGAGACCTGTCACCAGCTCTGTTATGCCACGAGTCCCGATCTGATCCATTGGAAAAATGCCGCCGGCCAGCCGGTGCCGTTGCCGTTTCGGCCGGATATGAAGGAGGTTACTGTGGATGATGTCCCGTCGAAAGGCGGCCTGCACAATTCGCGCTACCAAATCATACTCACCCAGGATGGGCGTCCGATGATTGGCTACGTCAAGTATGACGGACAGGGACTGACCCAGTTGTATATGGCCAAATATGACGGAGGGCAGTGGATCTCCAAACAGATCAGCGACTGGGATTTCCGTTGGAAATTTATTGAAGGAGGAGATCAGATGACCGAGGGAGGCCGTTTTCGCCTGGCCGGGATCTCCGAGGAGGGCGTTCTGGTCATCCCGTGGTCGACCGAGAAAGGGGATTCCGGGCAATACACTCTGGATACCGAAACCTTGGAGCCGGCGACGACTGTGGCGACTGTCGAACCCAGCTATCCCGAGGCCGTGCGTAAGCGATTGTCGGATACCCCCGGTCTCTCGGTCAACCTGTCCGATGACAACGGCGGTACCCAGGAAGACGGTGTTCGCTATCTGCTGAAGTGGGAGAGCCGGGGCGGCAGCCACGGACGACATGCACCGCAGGTCATTCCGGAGGGACCTGTCAGCAGGCTTGTCGTCCTGAAGATACAGTAAATGAAGCGGGATGTTCAATTGCAGACACGTAAGGAAAGGATGCTACCATGTCCGAGAGACAATCACTGTGTGAACCTCGTGGTGCCAAGGTATGTGCACGATTACAGACCCGGCGACACTCTTTCAAACCAACACGATGGAGAATGACCATTGTCGTGACGGCTATTTTATCGATCTCGGCCTGGGGCCGGCTTGAAGCGGCTCCCTCGGGCGAGCGCCTGCAGCGGATCGAGGTCGCCAGCGGTTGGAGGATCAAATCCGTCGCTCCCCAAGCGGCATTGGACGCCACGTTTCTGGCCGAAGCGGCCCAAGGGCTGGACAGCCAGGGCTGGATGGATGCGGGTGTGATGCCGGCCACGGTGCACGATATTCTCCTGCGTTTGGGCAAGATCGAAGCCCCCTGGCTCCCGCGTGGTACGGAGAAGTGTTTTTGGGTGGGGCAACAGGACTGGGTGTACGCGGTTCGGTTTGCGGTCGAAGATCAGGGACGTGACGCCCGGCTCCGCTTCCAGGGACTGGAGAATAAGGTCGACGTTTATCTCAACGCAGAGCGTCTGGGCTCGCACGCGAGCAAGCTCCCCCTGACCATTGATGTGAGCGGTCGTCTTCGTCCGGAGAATGTACTGGTGATTCACTGTCACGCGGACTTCCGCCCGGGTCAGGGGCTTCGTGCCCCCCTGGGCAGCTACCTCGGCCCCAATCCAGCCCTGTCCTCGGTCGGGGTCTTTGATCGGGTGTTTGTAGAAATCTCCGACGGACACCGCCTGCAGGAAGTCGTTGCCGATGTCTCTCTCAATGAGGCGCTTACCCAGGGGACCGTCGCCGTGGACGCCGTAGGTACGAGTCATCTATCCTCAGTCGAATTGTGTGTGCGTCTACTGGATCCCGACAACCAGCTTGTAAGTGAGTCTACCGTCCCTGTGACAGTGAAGAGCGGCGCGTTTACCGGGCACTGTCTTGTGAGTGTGGATCGTCCGCGTCTGTGGTGGCCCCGCCTCTATGGCGATCAGTCGCTTTATCACGCGGAGATCAGCTTGTTGGCACAAGGCAGGGTGCAGCAGACTGAACAGCGCACCCTCGGATTCCGGCGTATCACCATGCCCGAGCCGCTGCACTTTGTCGTCAATGGTGTTCCGGTGTTTTTGCGTGGAGGCGATTGGGTGACTCCGAATCTAATGAGTGATGTGTGGGACCAAACGCGACATGAGAGGCTCTTTGCCTTGGCTGAAAATGCAGACTTCAATGCCTTTCGCGTATGGGGACCGGCTGAGGCGCCGCAAGACCGATTCTACGAGATGGCCGATGCCCGGGGATTCTTGCTCTGGCAGGATTTCACGCGACTACCCATGAAATCGGATACAAAGAGCATTGCCACGTGTACGGACAAGGCCACCGGGCTCATCAAACGTTTAAAACATCATCCTGCAATCCTGTGTTGGTGCGGGTGTAATGAAGCGGCACAGTGGGCCCATGAAGATTACAACAAGGACTTCACAGACCACGGCCCCTGGCAGGGCCTGCCTGCCGCCCAAGCTGTGGGCGCCGTGTGCCGGGCACTCGACCCGGATCGATACTACCAGCCCAGCAGTCCCTATTTCGGCATGAATCCCAATGACCCGCGCCAGGGCAATACGCACGGCTACACCAATATGTGGTTCGTGCCGGGCTACGATTACTTGAACTTCGCCAGCGAAGACACGCGCATATCGGCCCCGCCCCTGCACAGTCTCCAGCGTTTCATGGCCCCGCAAGACCTCTGGCCTGAGGGCTACTCCACACTCTATCTACCCGGCAACAGACATCCTTACCCCGACACGTGGCTGCCCTATACCTGTGCTGAAAGCTGGAAGAAGACCGGACCGGTGGAAAAGTTCTACGACGCCACGGATGCCGCCGGCTTGGTGTACCGGCTGGGCATGGCCGAGTCGCTCTATTACCAGAACACCGTGGAACGACAGCGCCGCGGCCGGCCTGCCACCGAGCGGTCGGATCGGCGCTGCTGCGGGGGCTACATCGTCTGGAAGTATAATGACTCCTGGCCCCAGGTCTACAGTTCAAAGGTCGACTACTTCCTGGAGCCTAAACACGTCTACTACGCACTGCGCCGGGCCTATGCCCCGGTGATGCTGTCCTTTGACATCGATACCTTCATCACGCTCTGGGCGATCAATGACACAAAGGAGCCGGTCACCGGTACTGTCACCATCCGGCTGTACCACCTGGAACAGAACGAGTTCCGCAAGGAGATCCGGCGCGAGGTCACGGTGCCCCCCGGTCAGTCCACGGTGGTGGTGCGTCTGGACCAGGCCGGTATCCGGGCCTTCCGCAAGGAGCATATCCTCTTTGCCACGCTCACGGAGGCATCCGGCCGGGTACTGGCCCGCGCCAATGCCTTTGCCGATATCGAGCGCCGCCTCACCTTTCCCGAGGCCACGCTTGACGTGCAGGTCCACGACGGGGTACTGGTGTTGACCACGGACAAGCTCGCACGCTGTGTGACTCTGACCGGCGACGCCCAGGGTGATCCGTTCGGCTGGTTCTTCGAAGATAACTACTTCGATCTGCTTGCCGGTGAAACTAAGGCTGTCCGGATCCTGGGCGACCATCACGAGGGCCGTATCACGGCCAAGCCCTGGTATTCCCCCCACGCGACAACGGTGACGTGGAGTAAAACCAAATGAGACGACGAGAGTTTATGGCCGTTTGTGGGGCAGCGGTACTTCTGCCCCAAACCCTGCGGGGGCAAACAAAAAAGCGACCCAATATCCTGTTTGTGTTCGCGGATCAGTTGCGTTCCATGGAATTAGCCTGCTACGGGGGCACACAGGTACGCACACCCATGACGGATCGGCTTGCGCAGGAGGGGGTGTTGTTCACCCACGCTTACAGCACCTATCCCGTGTGTTCGCCGTTTCGGGCCATGCTGATGAGCGGCAACTTCCCCATGAAGAACGGCATGGTCATGAACGACCATTTCCTGCGCAATCCCACGCCCACTTTCGCCGAGGTCTGTCGGAATGCCGGCTACCGGACCGGTTATATCGGCAAGTGGCACATTGACGGGCACGGACGCCAGGCCTATATTCCACCCGAGCGTCGCTGCGGGTTCGAGTATTGGCGTACCCTGGAATGCACGCATCAGTACATGAACTCCAAGTACTACTACCAGGACGAAAAAGAACCACGCACCTGGGCCGGGTACGATGCCATCGCACAGACGGACGAGGCGTGTACCTTCATCAAACAGAACAGTGGGAAAATGGCCCCATTCTGCCTGTTCCTGTCCTGGGGCCCGCCCCATGATCCCTACGAGGCACCTGAAAAATACATGCAGCGTTTCGATCCTGACACGGTCCGGTTGCGTGACAATGTGAATGACTTTGCCTTTGCCGAAACCATGCGGGCCGAGTGCGATACGGCGCTTCCGCCGCAATTCACCAAGACCCGGCGCACCTTTAGCGCCAAACTGATGGATCGTTCCAACAAGGACATCCGGCAGTGGTACCGCGGTTACTACGCGGCCATCGAGGCCCTGGACGACTGCCTGGGCCGGCTCTACCAGACCTTGGAGACGCAGGGGATTCTGGACGATACGATCATCGTGTTTACCTCGGACCACGGTGACAACCTGGGCTCCCATCGCCAGTACGGCAAGCAGCTTCCCCTGGAGGAGTCTATTTCGATTCCGTTTATCGTGCGCTATCCGCGCAAGATTCACGCGGGTGTGAAAACGGATGCCCTGCTGGCCCCGGTGGACATGATGCCGACCCTGCTGAGCCTCGCCGATGTGTCCTGTCCGGTCGTGGATGGCAAGGACGTCAGCGGCGCGGCCAGGGGTCGCGATGCGCACGTGCAGGATGCGGTCCTGATCATGCGTATGATTTGGCTGGGCACCAACTGGATCACCAACGGCAGCGGCCCCTGGCGGGGGGTGCGCACCCAGCGCTACACCTACGCGCGTAAGGCGGACACAGGCAAGCCCTGGCTACTCTTCGATAACCAGCAGGACCCGCAGCAGCTCAAGAATCTCGTAGCCGATCCAGCCTATGCCGAACTCGTTAAAACGCTGGATGTCAGAACCAATGAGTTGCTCAAAGCCGCTGGCGACCCCGAAGACCCGGTGACTATTGCGAAACAGATTCAATTGGAATGCCGAAAACAACGTGTCCCCTCCAGAGACGCGATTCTCTTCCCGGCACCTGTAGAACCGGGCAGTGGATTTAAGGGACTGTAGGGAATTAAACCCATGCCAAGAATCCCAACACGTTTGCACCAAATCCTGGAGATGATTCATGAAAACAACCGTATTTACGCTATTGGCCTGTTTAGCTTCTGTCGGTCTGGCGGCGGATCGACTGGACGATGAGTTTCTGTCGCCGCCGCGTGAATGCAGGCCGGAGACGTGGTTTCACTTTAATGGCAATAACATCAGCAAAGAAGGAATCACCAAAGATCTTGAGGCGATTCAGTATGCTGGTATTCGAGGGATCCAGTTGTTCAGCAAGGCCGGCCAGCCATACCCGAATGTGCCGCAGGTGAAGATATTGTCGCCCGAATGGCGCGAGATGATGCGCCATGTTGCCAACGAGTGCAAGCGGTTGGGGTTGGACTTTACGATGCAGAACTGCCCTGGCTGGTCCATGGCCGGCGGACCCTGGGTGCCGGTGGAGGGGGCGCAGCGCGAGTTGGTGCAAATGGTCACGCATATCGAGGGAGGCCGGTCTTTTGATGATACGATCTCGGTAAACAAAGCTCATCTGGGAAAAGACTCTGACTATCAGGACATTTGTGTCATGGCCTTTCCCACACCTCGGGGTGATGCCTTGTCCCCCTTTATTCCCGTAAGTATCGAGACCAATAATGCAGCGGTGGACTGGGAAAGGATATTTGATCCGGAAAGATGTCTCAAGCTGCCGTCCAAGGCCATCGGTCCGCTGGTTAAGAAACATCAGAACCTCCATGTCACCAAGGTCAAGGGCCAGGATACGTACGTTCAGGTTCGCTTTGCAGAGCCGGTCACGCTGCGTTCGCTCACCATGCCCCCCATTCGCCACATGGTTCTCGATTGGGGAAGCCCACGCACGGACATCAAGCTGATCCTGCAGACCGTGGAGCGCAACCAATTGACCACCGTGGCAGAGGTCCTTGTTCCACATAGCTGCTGGATGGACCGGCAGGATGACCTGACCCTGGCCCTGCCCGAGATCACCACGCGGGAACTGAGGGTGACGTTCGCCGGTAAGCAAGAGATATTCCTGGCTCACCTTTTCTTCCAAAGCAATCCGCGGATTCACAACTGGGAGGCCAAAGCGGCCTTTGCCCTGCGTTCGCTGGAGCAGGCAATCGTTCGGGCGTACAGTCCCTTGTGTTGTGTGGATCCCAGTTCCGTGCTTGATCTGACGGACAAGATGGATGATTCCGGGCGTTTGACCTGGTCCGTTCCGGCAGGGAGCTGGACCGTGGTACGCTTTGGTCATGTGAATATGCGCAAGACCAATGGCCCCGCTGCCAAGGAAGCGATCGGCTGGGAGTGCAGCAAGCTGGACAAGATCGCCCTGGAAAACCACCTGCGCAAAGGCATGGTGGGCAGTCTGATCGGACCGGGCGGGCCCTGCGGCGACGGCAAACTGCATGGCCTGCTCCTCGATAGCTGGGAACGCTATATCCCCACCTGGACCATAGACCGTGACGCGGTCTTCAAGGAATTCCGGAAACGACGCGGTTATGACATGCGTCCCTATATGCCGGCCATGATGGGCTATATCGTGCAGAACCAGGCGCATACCGATAAGTTCCTGCGCGATCTGCGCGAGACCATGAGTGATCTGTTTGTGGAAAATTTCTTTGGGCACTTCCAGACCCTTGCCCACGAATTCGGCACCATTCTCTATACCGAAAGTGCCAGTGGTGATGTGCTTCCCGGCGATGCCCTGCGATATTATGGTGTCAGTGATGTCCCGATGACTGAATATTGGTACACGGGTAACTCCTCAACAACTCGCCTTGACCTCAAGCCGGCTCTCTACGCCTCGTCCGCGGCGCACCTGTATGACAAGAAACGAGTTGCTGCTGAAGCCTGCACCGAGGGGGGATGCGATTGGCGCGAACATCCCTTTTCCGTAAAGGCTCTCATGGATTATCACTATGCCCTGGGTGTGAATCACGTGATCTTCCACACCTTTTCCCATACCCCCCAGGCGGAGGTGTATCCCGGCTCCAGCTTTGGCGGAACAACAGGCTTTCCCCTGGTGCGTAATCAAACCTGGTGGCGTCACATGCCCGCCTGGACCGATTACCTCACGCGCTGCCAGTATATCCTCCAGGGGGGCGAATATGTCGCCGATGTATTGTGGTATCTGGGTGATGAACTGGAGCGTCCTCCCTTCCAAACGGCCCCGTTTCCACAAGGTTATCGACTCGACCTTCTGAACCCTGAAGTTCTGCACACGCGATTATCCGTGCAGAATGGGAAGATCCGTGTCAAGGACGGCGGTGAGTACCGTGTCATCATGCTGCGGAATTCTAACCGCATGCTCCGCTCGACAGCGCAAAGGATCAAGGACCTCGTTTTGGCCGGAGCCGTGATCCTGGGTGATAAGCCGCAGGAATCCCCGAGTTTGATGGATGGTCCGGAGGACCTGAAGGTTCTAAACACGATCGCCGACCAGCTTTGGGGCGATGACGCTTCGGGTGTAAAAACCG
This sequence comes from Sedimentisphaerales bacterium, assembly GCA_035529475.1. Classification (GTDB taxonomy): domain Bacteria; phylum Planctomycetota; class Phycisphaerae; order Sedimentisphaerales; family Anaerobacaceae. Next base: position 7,898 of record DATKWR010000121.1, read on the forward strand.
TCGGTAAAGGCAAAGTGTACTGGGGCAAGGATCTACAGGAGGTTCTGCGTCAGGAAGCGATCGCGCAAGATGTGGTGATCCCGGCGGGGCTGGACATCCCCTGGATCCATCGTCAGATCGATGATGCCGATGTCTATTTTCTCTCAAACCAGAAGAAAGAAGCGGTTGATGCTTCCATCGGTTTTCGTGTGACGGGCAAACAACCTGAATTCTGGGACTCCCATACGGGCAGACAGCAGGAGGCGGGCCTCTGGCAGGTCAAAGACGGGCGGACACATGTTGCGATCAGTTTTGCGCCTCAGGGCAGTGCCATCGTGGTCTTCCGCAAGAGTGTGGCACGTCCTTCATGGACGAAAGTCAGGCATGCAGGAGACGTTCGTCTTGACAGTGTCCCGGGATGGTCCCGCGTTCATAAAGAGAATGATTCTATTTCCTGCCGTGTCGAACCTGCATCCTTGATGGCGTGGGAATCCGGCGACTACACGCTCACCGGTTCCGACGGGCGGCAGAAGACGGTGTCTGTAGCGGGTCAGTCGCAATCCTGTGATCAAAACTGGAAGCTTTCTTTTGGAGAGGGCTGGGATGCACCGCAGACAATGGAATTAGAAACGCTTCAATCTCTCACAGAGTGTTCACTTGGTCCGGTACGGTACTACTCGGGCACAGTGACTTACCAAAAGCGTGTTGAACTGTCTTGCTCGGGCGAAAAGGTCATCTTGGATCTGGGAGATGTCTGCAATATCGCGGAAGTATGGTGCAACGGCCAAAAGGTAGGCACTCGCTGGTCGCCTCCCTTTACCTTTGATCTGACGGAGGCAGCCAGAAGAGGCGCAAACGACCTGGAGATCAAGGTGACCAATGCCTGGCGCAACCAACTCATCTATGACTTGCAACGCCCCGAAGCGGAGAAGAAGACCTGGACGACCAACCCGCCGAGAAATCGCAACGAACCGCCGTCGCCGTCCGGATTGATCGGGCCGGTGGATATCCGTATTGGAATGGTAGCGGAGATATAGTTATGGTATTCGCTCTAACGGCGTTTGACCCATGAGCCAGTACACCCGCTCTCTGGTGGAAGACAAGATTTCTTCCGTACGCGTGCCTGAAGTCGCTGCTCACAAAGGCTTCAGCGGCTTTAGTTGCCGTCAACGAGAACAGGCCTGGGGATTTTGTTCTCGCAAAAAATCTGAAATCTCATATAATTGTAGGACGGTCGTACATCAACTATTACAGTTGGCGATAGGCGGTGGTACAGTCATTCGCTATCGCGCAGTAGAAATAGGTGAATGAGCCGGAATCTGTGTTAAGAAGGAGGATGTAGCCATGTGTAAGATGTATCACACAATCGTTTGCTGTATCATGGTGATGCTCGTTGGCCAGGCTGTTGCCTGGGAATTCAACGAAGATGGCAAGGCAGAGGGGTGGTACGCCAGTTCTGCGGTGAAGATTCCACTGATCGAAGTGAAGGACGGTGTGATGATCGTGCATCTCGCTGCAGGAGTCAACGATCCCTTTATCAACGGTCCCACGGAAGCCGTTCAGGCAGACCAGATTACCGGCTTGTACATCCGGAATCGATGGTCCGCGGATGGCCGAGACAACAACGGTACACAACTCTATTGGTTCAACCCTGCAGCCAGATTTGTAGTCTGGTCACCCCCGGAGCCCAATACCTGGGGTACCTCCTATATCAATCTGGCGGAGAACGCGAATTGGAGCGGTACGGTCAACCGCATCCGTCTCGATCTGGCCAATGGTATTGCAGGGGAACGCACCGTCGAGTTGGATTGGATTCGCTATGGCGGTCTCTACCTGGACAACGAGAGCTTCGAGGTCTGGGATCCCAACGCAAACAAGATTGCCGCCTGGGAAATCGTCGGATCCAACGATGCCTTTGACTTTGAAGATCAGAATGAGGTCTATTCACTCGAATGGGCCGTAAAAGCCGTGGGTACGGGCGACAATACAGCCATCACCCAACCGGTCAAGGGCGGCCTCGAACTTCAGAAGGGTGTTACCCTGACGCTTAGCGGCATGGTGAAGATCCCCGCTGATTCCTGGGATGATAACGCCTCGCTCTGGCTCCGCTTGAACGAGACCAATGGGACGAACGAGCAAAACAGTCCACCGATTCAGGTGTCTGTGTTCGACGATTGGTTCGAAGCCGAGACCTCACTAACCCTGGCCTATACGCCCAGTGAACGTCAGGGTCTGAATGTACAGGTGTATGTCCGTCTATCCGAGGGCAAGGAGATCTACATTGACGATATCTTCGTGACTGCGGTTGCGGAGCCCGAGTTCATCGATGAGTATCTCTACTGGCGTTACCGACAGACCCACTGGGAGTTCAACACGCCGGGGGATGCCGAAGGGTGGACGAATTACGACCCTAACCGGATCACCTACTTCGCCGTGGACCGGGTGGATGTGAACGATGCCAACACCGGCGCCCTGTTGCTGGATCTTCCGGCCGGGACGTTTGATCCTTACATATACAGTCCGGCGGGATCCTATTATGCCAGCAAAACCCAGGGTGTTGCCGCACGCATGCGTTTCAATGGAACCGAAAGCGATCTGGCCCGTCCGTCAGACGGCGGTCAGCATACGGTGTACTGGTTTTACACCGCTGGCGGAAATGGCAATTCGCCCCAATTCGAGATCCCCGGACCGAATCAGTGGTTTACAGCCTACATCGACTGTTCGGAGCGTTGGAAGAGTTGGGTCAACACCCTGCGTGTCGACTTCGGCCACTACAAGAATCTGACCCTGGTTGATGTCGACTGGATCCGTCTGTACGGAGACTACCTGAAGAACAGCGGCTTCGAGGGCGGCAGGCTGGATCCCTGGACCCACGAAGGAGCGGGCGACATCAGTGCCTTCACGCTGGTCTCCGAGCCCAACGACATTGTGCTCTTTGGTTCGGCCCTGAAAATCGATGGATTGGGCGCGGACAAATACCACGCGGTTGCTCAAACCTTGCAGGACTGGAACAATATCCCCAAGGGTGCGGCGATAACGCTGCGCGGTATGTACTATGTACCGAGTGTCTCCTGGGCGGAAGGTTCCGAACTCTGGTTCCGCCTGCGCGAGTTCAACGGCACGTCGCCGGAAAACCTGACCGAATCGATCACGGGACCGGCATTGGATCGCTGGGAGCCCTTTGAGGTCACCCTTACGACCCAGTTCGAACCCATAGGCGAGCGCACGGATCTCAGTGCCCAGCTCCATTCCCGGACGCCTGAAGGTGGATCGATCTATGTGGACGATGTTTTTGTTGAGGTCCGAGCGGACGATCCGAGTGCAGACCCGGGAATATGATCTTGATTGAATCGTAGAGAGAGTATAAATGTGCAATGTTTGGGACTCGGTTGCACGGTGAACGCCGAGTCCAAAACTAATCTGAATGCGAATTCTTGAGTGCTGGGGGGATGGTATGATGGCGCGCCGTGCATTTACGTTGATTGAATTGCTGGTGGTTATTGCGATCATTGCAGTACTCATGGCGGTCCTTTTGCCGGCGCTCAATAGGGTCAGGGAGCAGGGTAAACGCGCGGTGTGCATGAGCAATCTCAAGCAGCTCATGCTTGCCTGGGTGCTCTATGCAGACGACCACGACCAGAGGATTGTCAATTCCTGTACGGTCAGTGGAACAGGCGGACACTCTCCGTCGGAGCCCTGCTGGCTCTACTTCTATAACGAGTCAGCAGAGCAGACCCGCATCGACGGAGTGAAAAGAGGAGCCTTGTTTCCCTACGTCAACGATCTGAAGCTGTACAAGTGCCCCACGGGTATCCGCGGCGAGGTAAACACCTACGGCATTGTGGACGCCATGAATGGTGAGATGGCATATCAGAGTGTGCCCAAGAGCGTGTACATCCGCAGCAAGACTGAGATAGAGCGTCCGGGCGAGCGGTTTGTGTTCGTGGATGAGGGTCAAACCACCACCCAAAGCTGGACCGTGCCTTATGCCCAGGAGCGGTGGTGGGACCCGCCCCCGGTCCGGCACGGCAACGGCAGCAATTGGGGATTCGCTGACAGCCATGTGGAATACTGGAAGTGGCGGGACAATCGGACTATCCAGCTCGGCAGGCGGGAAGGCAACTGGAATGACCTGGTCACTGCCAAGGGCAATGAGGACCTTTACCATGTGCAGAAGGCAGCGTGGGGTCGGTTAGGATATGAGCGGCGTCAATAATGAATTCCACTGGAGAGAATTGTCCTCACCGTTTTTCGTTGTACCTTTGTACGGATCAATTGGGACCGAGC
>DATKWR010000122.1:0-7270 GCA_035529475.1 Sedimentisphaerales bacterium
CCGATCTGGGGCACGGTCTTGTCCCAAAGCAGCTTGCCGTCCACGGCGTCGTGAGCGGCAACAAGCTTTCCCCCCTGCATGACCACGACGTCATCAACAGTCAGCAGCGTCTTCGGCGCGTTCTGCTTCGGCTGGACCTTCCACAATTGATGGCCGTCTTTCAGGTCGAGCGCGACGAGGTCTTTCCCAGTCAAGTAAATGATCCGGCCGTTATCAATCGCGAGCATCAGGGGTCGAATCTGGCCGGTCTGCTTCTCCCACAGTACCTTTCCCGTCCGCCCGTTGACAGCGACCAATGCCCCTGCCGCAACGTCTTTGGCTCCCCTGCGACGCGAAACACTCTCTGAGGCGCTTTGCGTATAGACAAGTACCGACCCATCGCTGGTCAGAATCTCACTTGCGTCTTGTGTCTGTTCGACTGTGGCAATGACGTTGCCTGTGGCAGCATCGAGGATCGACATCGGCGCGCCGTAGGACAGCGTCGTGTACACCCGGTCGCCGTCGGCAACGATTCGGCGCTGATTCTCGTTCGGCACATCCGTTCGCCCGCCGGTGATGGTCGTCCAGTCCTTTCCTTCCCATCGGGCCGGGTTCCATTCGCGCCAACCCCATGCTTTCAGCGGTCGCTTCCAAAGCAGCTTTCCGTTGAACGCATCACGGCAAATCAGCGACCAGCGATCAGGCAGGCGCTCATCGGTGATGCCAATGAGCCCTTCGTCGAAGAAGTAGAACATCCGCCCGCCCGCCGAGATGGTTGACTCAATACCCGACGGCGTTTCATGGCTTCGCAGCCACAGCGGAGGTGCAACCCACTGGAGACTTCGAGGCGGCCCAACGACCGAATCCTTCGCAACCGCGTTGTTGCTTGCATCGTGAAGGAAATGACTCCATTCGTCGATGTTGCCGGGGCGCGCCTTGGTGATTCTTTGCCACTTTCCGCCGCGCTGCACGCACGCGACTGCTCCGGGGGCCAGCACGCGCATGACCTCGTCCATGGGAACCTGCCCTGCATCCTGCACGACAACCAGGTTGATCAGATTGTCCGTGTAGGCAAGCACCTGGCCCGAATGTTGCTCAACGGAGACATCGCCGTAAATGCCCTGCTCCTGAATGTACTTCCTGGCCTGCCCGACCTTGGCGGCGTCTGCTTCAAGCCCAACAACGGTATAGGAATCGTTGGCTCGCAGAGCCGCAGTCAACTTTCCGTCGCCGCAGCCGAGATGGACTACGATGCCCCCTGGCACGCCGGCGATATCGAGAATCTCTTTCGCCTGAGCCGCCACACTATCCTGACCCGCCTGAGCAGCGGCAACCAGCAGGCAGACAACTAACAATCCACAGACGCATGATGTGATTGAAGTAAAGCATTTCATTTTACAGGACTCCTTCAAACCAAAGTATTCATATGACGTGCGTCATCCACATGGTGTCACGCCGTTATTGCATCGATATCAAGTCTTCATGATAGCCTTTCGGTATAGCTAAAGCAAGGCCAATTACGTGCAGAATTGCCCCTCTTGCAGCGATTGGCTGCGGTCGGACAGTATATGTCGGACTGTACGCCATATTCGCGGCAATACCCTCGACCCCGGCGGACACAACTCCCAAGAGAATCAGTCCGTCTTGACAAGAAACAGCCCCTCTTTGGGTCCAAGATTCAACCGGCCGCGGACGGTCGAGCCGTCATTGGAAACAGCGTCCTGGGTGGGCGACCCGCGCAATCGTCTGAAGGTTCGCCCCGGAAGCAGCATATCCAAATCAAACACATAGGGACGAGGCGACGGATTGGCCGCCACCAGGCCCTTCTCGAATTCGCGATAGATCGCATCGGGATGTGCATGAGCCTGGATTCGGCTGATCCAAACGGGCTCAGATCCTTCGACGGCAAACTCCAGGTCGATTTCATCCGAGCCGATATTTGAAAAGTAAAACCCTGAATCGAAGCTTGCACCATTGACCCACGTCATGAAACGATCGTCTCTTTCGACCTTGCCGCCGCTCGGGCATGCCCCCACGTACATCAAGCGGGCAACCTCCGCCGGGTAGCCCCGCATCGCAGCACCTCTGGCCGCCAGCGAGACGAACAAGTCCGGCCCACTGCATGGCACGTTCCTCAGACAAAAGCGAATCTCCGATGCCTTCGGATCGACGGCTGACACTTTCAACACTCCTTCGCGGACCTCAAACCTCACCGCGTCACCAGTAAGCCCCCGTAGAATATCGACGGTGATTGGCCCGCCTTTTCTTTCCAGCAAGTCGGGCGTTCGAGTCGCCATGCGCACCGCCGGCCCGAGCGGCTTGCCCAGCCAGCCGAGCTCGTTTTCAGTGCCCATCCGGAACTCATCCCAGATGCCAAGCAGGCCGTCTGCATCGTCCCGCGGGGCAAAGCTGTAGCATATTGCCGAGTTGGTAAAGGCCGCAACGGCAAAGACCATGCGATGGGTGCTGAACGGAACATCCGCCTGCTTTCTAACGCCCGGCTCGTCGGTCGGCACGTTGAACTTGTGATTGATGTAGTTGAAGACGGCAGGCCGAGCGTTTCTGTCCCAGAAGAAGTGGCGGTTGAGACCACCTGACCAATCGTGAATCGCGTGATCGCTAAGATGAGGCCAGCCTTCACTTTCGATACCGTTGAGAATGCCGAAGGCCCGCTGATTGTTCAGGCCCATTCCATCAGCGAGAATGAGGCTGTTGTCCCCGAGTCGCTCTCTCAACTGCCGGCAAAACTCTACGACGCCGGCCCCGTAGAGACTGACACCGTCATGCAATCCCGCGTCGGCCTGACCATCGCCGTCGCAGTCTGCCCCGCGTCCCTTCAGCCCGCCGCCACAATTCCACTTCAAGACATCGAACTCCAGCCCGTCAAAAGCAGCCAGCGCACCATCCGGTCCGAACAGCTCGGCCAGGTGCTCGACCAGGATATCGGCGCACACCCGCCCATTCTTATCGCGCGGGCAGCGGGTGGAGTAATTATAGTACCAGAGCAGGTGACTCTGCCCGCCCCACGGTCCTTCGGTCATGTGTGCGGCGGCATAGCTGCTTCCGGCCCGAAATGTCTGAGGCTTTGTGCCGTAGCAGCCGCGACGAACTCGAAGGGTCTTGTTTTTCGAATCGACCGACACCAGTTGAACCTGCTCGCTCTGATGCCAGTCGGGCCTGCCTTCGGCATCGAGCACACACAAGCCGATATCCTCGTTCTGATCGCGATAACGGCCCATGTTGACCTTGAAAAGTCCGGGCTTATCGACGCGGATGTTCGTCTCGCCCTCCTCGGCAGGCACATCGGAGAGAATTCTGGCTCCGTCGTAATAGACCCAATGCCCTGCAAAGAACCTGTTCGATTCATAGCGAGGATCCCGGGCGTTGCCGTTGAAATGAAGCAGAACAAGCTGCTCCGGATGGCGATTCTTGAAGCGCGTGAAGAAATCGATGTTTCGGAACGAACGCCCCGGCACTTCCTCATCGAGCACTTTGCCCTCAATGCCCATTAGACGCGCGAAGGTCCTCTCCCACTGCTCGTAAGAGACCGTCCTTTGCGCCGCAGAGCCTTCGGCCTGCCGGAAGAAGAACACGCGAGGGTATTCGTCGCCCATTACCCTGAGCTTTTCCGGCTCGTGCGCAGCGAAAGCCGCACTACCCGGCCCCGCAACAGCTACGCCTACCGCCATCAGGCAAATCCAGAACCGCGCGTGTTTCCATGCTCCCAATCCGACCATGGTTTCCATATATCTCAGGCCCCGACAAGAGTTGTTATTGCATTATCCCATGCGATCAACGCCCAATTTTTTCCCCTGCACCTTCAGCCATGAAAGAGCAGGAGCATCAACTTCGAGATTGTGCTGAATAATGCGCTGCGCTAAGTCGCGCATCACGCCACTGTATTGAAGATCGTCGCAGAGGTTCGTGGTCTGCTCGGCGTCTTTGAGCCGGTCGAAGAGCATGTGCTTGCCGTCTGACTTAAGCACAAGCTCGTATTCGGGCGTGAAAATCCCCGCGGATTCGAGCGAGGAATGATGGATCATCGCCTCGTCTTTCCACGCAATCTTTTCACCCCGCAGCAGCGGCGAAGCATCCCGGCCCTGCTCCCGGCCGCAAGGTGGAATCCCCATCAAGCCCAAAAGCGTCTGCTGCACGTCAACGTTCGTGACAAACCGCTCGATCACCGTCCCGGCAGCGATTTTCTTCGGCCATCGAACGACAAATGGGATCTGGTAGGCCGTGCGGTACCACTGATTCTTGCCATAGAGACCATGCTCGCCCATATAGTCGCCGTGGTCGGTCGTAAAGACGATGACCGTATCATCGAGAATGCCTCTGTTGCTCAGAGACGCGAGAATCCGGCCTACGCCATCGTCGATGCACTTGACCAGGCCGCAATAGTGCGCTTTGTTCTTCTTCATCGCCTCTTCATTCTTGCCGGCCGCCTTCCGCGTCCCGGCTGAAGATCCGGCGAGCGTATTGGGCACGACCATGTCCTGCGGGTCGTACATGCTCATGTATGGCTCACGCACGGTGTACGGTCCATGCGGATCGGGAATGCTGACCATGTAGAAGAACGGGCCGGTTCTCGGTTTCTCTATGAATTCGATGGTCTTATCGGCAAGCCAGTCAGTCGTAAACGTCTTCGCATCACCAATCACGTTATAAGGCGACACTTTCGGATCGCCCTGCGGCTGATCGACGATCTCTTTCCAGTGCCCGCGGTTGAACATGAAACGGCAGTCGGCAAAGCCCATCGCGCGTTCCGGCTTGACCCAGCCCGGCTTCGGCGGCCCGTCCAGGTGCCATTTTCCCGCATAGCCGGTTTCATAGCCGTTCTTTTGCAGAACGCGAGCGATGGTCACCTCATCGCGTTTGATTTCGATGTCATTGCGATAGGCGCCGTGCGCGTGCGGATAGCGTCCGCTGACCAGACACCCGCGGGACGGCGTGCACACGGCGCTGTTGGTGAAGAAGTTGTACAGAATGGCGCCTTCTTTCGCGAGGGAATCAATGTGAGGCGTCTGCACCAGGATTTTGCCGTAGTTCGGGGTTTCGCTCAGCCGCTCAGCATAGGCGCTAAGAGCCCAGCAGCTCAACTGGTCCGTGTGGATGATCAACAAATTCGGGCCGTTTGCGGCTCCGGCTTGTCTCCCGGCGAGCCCTGGCATCGCCACAGCCGCCGAGCCTAACCCAACCACTTTCAGGAAATCACGTCGGTTCATAAAACCTCCATCTCTTTTCAATAGTCAGCCGTTGCACAAATCATTCTACTTCCAGAACGACCACGGATTTTGAAGGAAGCGTCACCGTCAGGACGTCGCCCCTCAAACTGAAAGCGTTGAAAGCCGCGGGTTTGACCTCTTGCGGATTGTCAAACGTATTGTGTGCGGTCATGGCCTCTGCTGTAAGCACACGCCCGAGGACGTGCTTGGCCTGAAGGCCCTGGAACGTGCAGGTAAACTCACGTGACTTTGCCGGGTCCAGGTTGCAGAGGGATACGTGGATTTTGCCTGACTTGTCCTTTGACGCCGAAACGCTGATGCCCGGAATCTTTTCGCTTCCAAACCGATAATCGCCGCACTGTAATTGAACGGGCAGCAGCGTCGCATCGTGGTGAACCTTATACATCTCGAACACGTGATAGGTCGGCGTCAGAATCATCTTTTCCTCGTCGGTAAGAATCATCGCCTGAAGGACGTTCACCGTCTGAGCGATGTTGGTCATCTTCACACGGTCGCAGTGGTTGTTGAAGATATTGAGCGTCACGCCGGCCACGAGCGCGTCGCGCAGCGAATTCTGCTGATAGAGAAATCGCGGATTCGTTCCCGGCTCGACCTCGTGCCACGCCCCCCATTCATCCACAATCATGGCCACCCGTTTCTTCGGATCGTACTTGTCCATGATCGCCGCGTGCTTGCCAATCAACTCGTCCATGAGCAATGCCCGTTGAAGCTGTGCGAACCAGTCTTGTTCTTCAAATCGCGTCGCCGAGCGGCTCTTCCTGCCCGAACCGCAGTAATAATGAGGAGCCAGACCGTCCATGTTTCTTCCCGCGTCGCGCATCAGCACCTCGGTCCACTCGTAGTTGGCACCGCTGGGACCACACGCGACCTTGAAAAGGCGATTGTCGCCGAGGTTCCGCAGATACGTGGCGTAGCGACGGTACTGGTCGGCATAGAATTCCGGGCGCATGCGCCCGCCGCAGCCCCAGTTTTCGTTGCCGACACCCCAATATTTTACTTTCCACGGCTCGTCCCGCCCGTTTTCACGCCGAAGGTCCGCCATTGGGCTTTTCCCGTCAAACGTGATATATTCCACCCACTGCTGCATCTCGAGCACGGTCCCGCTGCCCAGGTTGCCGCAGATGTAAGGCTCGCAGCCCAACTGCTTGCACAAATCGAGGAACTCATGCGTTCCGAAGTGATTGTTCTCGGTGACTCCGCCCCAATGGGTATTGACCATCGTGGGACGTTGCTCGGGCGGACCGATGCCATCCATCCAGTGATACTCATCGGCGAAACATCCGCCCGGCCAGCGCAGCACCGGTATTTTGACTGCCCTCAAGGCTTCGACCACGTCGTTGCGAATGCCGCGTGTGTTGGGAATCGGCGAGTCTGTGCCGACCCAGAACCCTCCATATATACATCGGCCCAGGTGCTCCGCGAAGTGGCCGTAAATGTTCCGGTTGATCGTTTCCTTGCCGGCGTCCGCGTAAATCACCAGACTGTTCATGACCGGCTCTTCTTTCACGGGGCGCTGCGGCGTCGAGCTTGGCGAGCAACCAGCTCCCAGCACAATCACCAGCGCAGCGACGACCGTCTCAGCGCAAACAATATCAAGTAGCCACCTTCTCACTTTGACGTGCTCCATCTTTCCAGCTCCTTTTGCAGAAAACCCACCGATGAGCTTGTGCTGCTGAATCGGCCAAGCTACGCCGCTCGGCCTGCAATTCTCCGCAGGATACCATATCGCCGCCGGGAATGCAAAGTCCGCGTGAAGGATTTGACCGTTTCAGGTAGATGAATTACAATACGGCAATGAGCCTTAGATGCTGGCAGAGCGTCCGGATCGCAAATAGGAGGTTTCAAGTGCAAGAGTTGAAAGTCACTTTCGTCATGCTGTCGGCTGTAATCTTGTTGAATCCAGGATCGGCTCTCGCCGGGACGGCCAATCGAGACTATGGCGTTATCGAGAACCAGAACAGCCCATACGCAAAACTCAAGAGTGTTGATCTGAAAGACGTTCGCTGGACCGAAGGTTTCTGGGCGATGCGGTTCACTCAGACGCG
>DATKWR010000123.1:0-2683 GCA_035529475.1 Sedimentisphaerales bacterium
CCTCCGTAACGAGGTTGTAGCTGATAAACAGCCCTAACCCCGTACCCTTGCCGACCTCTTTGGTCGTAAAGAACGATTCAAATGCCCGCCGGCAGACTTCCGGGCTCATCCCGATGCCCGTGTCGCTCGTTCGGATCTCGACCATTCCGTCTTTGAGCTCCGTGGTGATCTCAAGCACGTGCTCCTGCTCGCTCTGTTTGGCGTCCATCGCGTCCAGGGCGTTGATGAAGATGTTGAGAAACACCTGCTCGAAATGCTGCGGGTTCAGCCACAGGGCCGGCAAATCAGGATTGGCCATACTTTTGATGACGATGGCCCGTGCGCGTTTGTCGAAATTGATAAGGGACAAGGTGTTGTCTATAAGCTCGTTGATATCCGTCCATCGATACTCGCTCGCCGCCGGACGTGAGAGGCTTAGCATCCGCTTGAGAATGTTTGAAATTCGGCTGACATGATACTGTATCACCAGCAGATGTTCCTTCTGCTCTTGCACGGTAAGCTTTCGGCACAGGTACTGCGCCACCGACGAAAGGCTGGCCAGCGGATTGCCTATCTCATGCGCGATGCCTGCGGCCATCTGACCGATAGCGACCATCTTCTCCCGCTGGGCCATCTCCAAGCGGGACGTTTTCAGGATTTCGTTGATCTTCGTCAGCTCCTCGGTTCGTTCCCGCAGACTGGCTTCCAGCTTGTTATGTTCGGCGGTCATGCGCGTGATAATCATCCTGGTCAGGTACTGGGCCAGCACCACGGTGCATGCAAACGCCCCGAACGCGCCCAGCTCGTACGCCGGATCCCGCCACACGCCTCCGGCGCCGGAAAGCACAAGAGGATGATAGCCTTTGAGCAGCGTCCCTCCGCTGAGCTCGTTAACCTCCAGGAGGCCAAAAAGCAGGATGGCCGTCAGACCGACACAGAATGACAGGTTCCGCGGCAGGATAATGGCCGCGATGATGACGTGGAATATGTAGAAAAGAAAGAACGGGTTCACCACGCCGCCGGAGTAATGAAGAACCGCCGTGAGTATGAGTAAATCCAGCTCGACCTGTATCATCCCCAACGCCAGATCTCTCTGGCTTGCTTCTTCCGGCTTCTTTGTCGCTGCCAGGAAATACAGAATGTTGGAGATCAGCAGTGCCGCAGCACAGGCGTAGATTGGCGCCGGATTGCTGAGAACTAAAAAAACATGGGTGCCCAACAGGGCTGCCGCAATCATCCCGCCGACGGCTATCCACCGGAGCCGTATCAGCCAGAGAATCTGCTCTAAAAGGGCTTCGCCAGCGCACTGACTTGGTTTGTCCGCGAAATCGGTTGCCACAACTGACTTTACCGCCATAGCCGCCACTCACCCTTTCACCCTTTCCTTCCTTGACCACGTCGATACACCGCCGGCCCATTCAACTCCGGCCTCTTCCAGGCGATGTTTTCCAGAACATCGGATATTTTACCCTTCTTGCCACAAGAAAACAAGAAAAACTTCCCATATCCGAGAACAAAATTGTCTTTCGCTCACCTCAAAGTGTCCTGTGCCTTCCAAGATTTAAGAATTTATACTTCAAAAAGGCTTTCCAGCGAGTGTGCCGAAGGCGGTGTCCCATCCGTCCGAGGAACAAATCCGCCGCGCGAGCTACTTGGGCATCTGGAAGATCTCTGCTGTGCGTACCAACTCCGCCTGTTTTTCCTCATCCAGGCCTATTTCAGCATCCGTCAAATAACACGCCGGATCCGGAGCCCAGGGGTCGCCAAAATGCAGATCGGCGCGAACCCTCAGACTCCCGCCACAGGCATCGAAAAACTGGCACAGCCTGCACCTGCCCTTGATATGGCTTCCGCGATCCTTCAGGCCCCGAAGCAGCGGATCGGAGGTGTCCATCCAAATCTGGCTGAAGGGTCTATGCCGCACGTCGCCAAGGTCATAGTGCCACCAGAACTGGTCGGGATGCACCTTGCCGTGGAAGTCGATGCACCCAATGCCGACGCCGCTGCTGTACATGCCGCCTCCGTTCCAGGTCAGCAGTTTCCAGACCTCCTCTGCGCGTTTAGGATCCTCCTGCCGCAATTTCAGGTACAGATATACGCCATCGACGTGGTTATCCACGGTCAGGATATCCGTCGTCCTTCCGGCCTGCTTGTAATGCTTGGTCTTGGCCAGAATCATCTCGACGGCGTCTCTGGTTTGAGCGTGTGTAAGGTCCTCGTCCGCCATCGTCCCGCCTCTGCCGCTGGGAACAAAATGATAGAAACAGGCCCGCTCGATCCCCTTGGCCTCGAAGAAGGCGAACAGACTTTCAAGGTCTTGCACGTTCTTGCCGGTCAGGGTCAATCGAAGCCCGATTCGCACGCCGGCGTCCTGGCAGTTCTTTATGCCTGCCACCGCGCGCTCGAACGCGCCGCTAACGCCTCTGAACCTGTCATTGACCGGGCCGATACCGTCCAGGCTGATCCCAACGTACGACACCCCATGGTGCTTGATTCGCTTAGCCATCTCGGCCGTGATGAGGGTGCCGTTTGTTGAAATGACGGCGCGCATGCCTCGCTCGACGGCGTATCCGATGAGCTCGAACAAGTCGGGCCTCATCAGCGGCTCGCCGCCGGAGAACAAGACCGAGGGAACGCCAAACTGCACGAGATCGTCCAGGACCGTTTTGGCTTCGTCGGTCGAGAGCTCATCGTCGGCCTTGCA
>DATKWR010000124.1:0-5731 GCA_035529475.1 Sedimentisphaerales bacterium
CGACGTCTCCGGCACACACATTCGCTGGACCGCCACGCAAAGAGGCGAAGCACTGAGCTCACCCGTCGTCGTCGGGCAATACCTGTATCGCCTGCGAACTCCCGGCTTCCTCCAGTGTTGGGAAATGGCCACAGGCAAAGATATCTATTCCGAGCGTCTCAAAGATATATCCACCACCTGGGCCAGCCCGATTGTGGACCCAAAGGGGCGTCTGTTCTTCGCAAACGCCGGCAAGAGCTATGTCATTCAGGCGGGGCCTGAGTTTCGTATCCTCGCTGTCAATGACCTTGGCGATGGCAATCACCCATCCCCTGCGGCGGCAAACGGCGGACTTTTCCTCGTCGGAATGAAGAACATCTACTGCATCGGCACCGAGAATACCAAGACACCCAAATAATCCTTAGAACAGGGACGCCGGTGGCACAATGACCAGGAGTACGCAGACTCACTTCTCCATGCTGTAAAATACTATTATCACGATCTGCAAAGAAGAAATAAAACACGCAAAACATTCGGAGGGCTGACCGTTTGAAACTTCCTGGTCCTTCATTCACCCCCCGGGTTCTTGCTTGAACGTGGTGCTCGATAGAGCGCCTCTCCTGACATTGTCGCGTCATGTTCTCGTCCAGTCTTCTCTTCGAAGCATCTCACCATCTTGTTGCGTGTTTGCCTTGCGGCTTCGATGTAGTGGCTGAGATTGTCGAGCGTGTACTGAAATCGGCGTTGGTCAATCTTGCCTTCCAGTTTCTTCCATATTTCGCACATTTCTTGCGCACCTTGTACAGCCTCATCCAAGTTCGCGTAAAGATCCTGGATCACGGTGCGCCCGTTTGAGAGACGGTAGTCATAATCCACAAAATCAAAGTAAGGCAGGAACTCTTCGCCCTTAATGCGGTCACCATAAAAGGCCTGCAATCCGGGAGCGTATTGATTCAGCAGGCGCTCGCGCAGCTCAGGGCGTGTGACGCCGATGCCCTCGCGGCTTACTGTGTGCGGCGTTTTGCCCTGGACCATGTTGTCTTCTGAAGTGTCGATCCAGATTCCTCGGTACCCCCGATACATACATAGTTTACGGGTCACGTCATCGGACAGCAGAAGAATAGCTTTAATCTTGTCAAGCACGTCCGGGTCGTCTCCAAAAGTCAAGCGAATCCATTCTGTATAGATATGGTCCACCGTGAGGTCCGGGTCCCAGGCCAGACGCCCTATGCCGTAATAGTTGACCATATTGAGCGGGCAGGAAGTCCAGGCAGGGGCCGGACTGACCATCGAAACACCCAGAATGCAGGTTGTCTCAAGCTTGTTCGGGTGGCCCGGTCCATCTCGATAATTATCCTGCTCCATCCACCACTTCCATTTCTCGACCCACGACACGGGCCACGATTTGGCGATGACCAATTCGCTGCCGTACAGATTCTTCCTGATGGCCCCGTCGAGTGGAGAAATAGGGGCGGCGAAATCCCAGTCCAGCGGGCTGCCTTTGGAGATCAAGATCACATTGTCGCGGTAATTCCCGTCCTCCGGGGCAAAGATATCGTAAGGTATGAGGTTGCGATAGGGTTCGGCGGTATAGCGGTAGTTGCCATAGACGAACGTCCGCACGAGGGCGTAGCCTCCGTATGGTTTCAAAGTGTCGGCGATTCGATTAACCATCGGGGGACGTGGATCGCCGTTTTGTTTTTCGGAGCCGAGCTTGAGCAGGTAACCTCCGAAATCAGGAACCCTGGAATAGAGCATCTCGGCGGTCTTCTTGTCCAGCGCAAGAAGATAGCTCGGGCTCCAGTACAGCCGGATGCCGTAATCCCGGAAAATGCCCGCGAGGATTTCGACCTCGTCAAGATGATCCAGGAAGTTGTTACGGAACTCCCAGTTGATTTCGGTAGGGCATACAGCATTCCATCCAACCGAGGCGAGCAGCCGGGCCCAGTCCCGGATTCTTTTTGTCTGGCCCGCGCGAAGCTCTTGCCAACTGTAGATCGAATTGTTCCGGTTGCCCTCCCAGTTGTCGGGGTCGATCTTTTTGCCGTACCAGTCGTCCTGAGCAAAGCCCCGCCAAATGTCCCAGTGATTGACCATCCGGATCGGATTTTGCGGACTTTCCATGACATCAAGCCGGCCTGGGTCCTGCCCCAGCTCTACGCGGCGGATCAGGTCGAAGACGCCGAAAATAACGCCCGCAGGGACATTAGCTGCAACAACAAGCATCGGATCATCGCCATCGTTCAGAGTTTTGATGACGTACCCGTCGTATTGGATTCGCTCCAGGTTCAGCTCTTGAATCCTCTGGCGGATCCAGGGCGAAGTGGCGGGCGTTCCCAAAACGATCTTGGCGCCAGGGCTTGGACTGAATCTGATCGAAGGCGCTTGACCCAATATGTCCGTCAGGGCTTTGGCCAGTTCGTTCGCGGCGGTTCGAATGGTTGAGTCAACACCTTCGGCCATCATTCGACGTAACAGGTCCGGCTCGTGAGGGCTGGAAGCAGAGGCATGTTGCAGCCACGCCGAATAGAGAGAGTGATCCTGTTGCCTATAAGCGTAAACCTCCATCTGGTTGTCATTGGGAATCGTGTCAGATCGGCCCGCATAAATGGACTTGGTCGAGTTGAATATACTTCGCAGGTCATCGTCTGTCAGAATTCGGTTGTAGATGCGCAGATCATCTATGAAGCCGGCGATGTCATTTCCCGTGACGATTTCTTTCAGGTCCTCGCGTTTCAGAGGCTCCACCGCGACGGTCGAGAGATCGACAACAGAAATCAGTTCTCCGTCGCGCCACCCTGTGATTCGTTTTGATTGATCATCGTAGGCCACAGCAAAGTGATGCCATTGGCCTTCGCCGACCACCGCCATCGGATGTGGATAAAAGGCGTCTTCGCGAAGCAAGAAGCGGGGCCAGTCGTCCCCCAGAACATTGCCGCCCATATTGAACTTATTTTCGCCCCTGAAACGCGGCTGCAGATGGCGACGATAGACTCGCAGTTGTACCGCGTTGTTACTGTATTCCAGGATAGTGCCCGAGTCTGTCCAGCCGACGTTCAGCCAGAGACAGATCGTCCCGCGCGGGATGGCCAGCGGCGAATCAGGCGACGCGGGAATTCGCATCGGCTTTGAATCGGGCATGATCTGAAGACAGGCGCGGCCCCTGCCGAGAGAGTAGATGCTCGCCCCTCCCAGGGCTGCATCGCTGCCGCCTTCACAGAGGTTTTTGCCGGTTCCATCGTCGAAGTCCCAGCGGCCCGCTAACCCATCGAGAATATCCGCGTGTACAGGGGGGCCGCTATGTGTCATTACGCTGAACAAAAGCGCAAATACCACCTGCATTTTGGCAAATCTTCTTCTCACCATGCCTGGCCTCATTTTCGCTGCCTTTCGTTTCCGGCGTCCACAGTTCTTGAATTTCCTATTCCCGTGACGTAAGAGTATTTCTCCCATTACCCAAATGCAACGCAAAAAGAGCTGCCAATCAGCCATTTTGGCCCATTGTAGCATGGCATCACTGCAAGCGGCGGCCCGGAATCCGGCGATTTCTCTTGACCGGCACGTGCCTGATTTGCTATAAACAACACATGCAGTCATCCTTTTTCGGCTTGTGAGTGAGGTAAAGAGTTTTGAAGCGAGGGTTTTACTTCTGGACGTTCTAAATTCCATTTAATGTTTAGTGCTGGGTTTGCGAAGGAGGATTCTCATGTGTAGAAGACTGGCCTGTCTGACCGTTTTTATCTTAGTTCTTGGTTTAGCCCAGAGTGGGTGGGGGGCGTTGAAGATCGTCATCGTCACCAACAATCCGGGCGATGAAGCGGATTACGCACCGTTTCTGCAGAACATTCTCGGCTATGACATAACTGTCGAGACGGAAGATGACAAGTACATTGACCCGTTGAGCCCCGCCGCGAAAGCCGATCTCAGGGCGGCGGACCTGGTCATTGTCTCCCGCAGGACGAGTAGTGGGAAGTTCGCTGCTGAGATCGAATTCTGGAACGATCTGGAAAGACCGATACTTCTTCACAGCGCCTTCCTCATCGGGGACAGCCGGTGGAGATGGATGCCGGGCGGCAACGAGAACGTGGACCTCACAGATGTGAGCGTTCTTGATCCGAAGGACCCCATTCTCGGTGGCGTGACCGTTACAGACGGCCAGGTGAAGATCTTCTCAACCCTCGTTCCGGGGCTTGATGTTTCCAATCAAGGCTCCGCCGGCAACGGCGCGAAGGTCGCAACGCCGGCGGGCAAGGACAAGGTGATGATTGCCCGCTGGGAGGCCGGGACTGAATATTACCCCGGTTCCGGACAGATTGCCGGCGGCCCGCGCGTCTTTTTCGGCATGCGCACCGATGAGTTCTTCCCCTTTGTCAACGACGACGGGAAGAAGATGCTTGAGAATGCGATCCTTATGCTGCTGGGACTTCTCCGTAGCGCTCCAGCGGCATTGGACCCGAATCCCGCGGGCGGGCAAGCGGATGTTGCCCGAGACGCGGTGCTTGCCTGGACACCTGGAGACATGGCTAACACACATGATGTGTACTTTGGCACAAGTTTCGCCGATGTAAACAATGCCGGCAGAAGCAATCCTTTGAACGTGTTGCGCAGTCAAGGTCAGAGCACCAGCGCGTATGATCCTGTTGGTCTGCTCGAATTCGGCCGGACCTATTACTGGCGGATTGACGAAGTTACGGCGCCGCCTGATTCCACGGTTTTCAAGGGCGAGGTGTGGAGTTTCACGGCCGAGCCGTTTGCCTTTCAAGCCACGGGTCTGACCGCCACAGCCTCCAGCTCTTCAATAGGCAAAGGACCTGAAAACACTGCGAATGGCTCCGGGTTGGACACCAATGACCTGCACTCGACTGAAGATGGGGCGATGTGGCTGAGCGGCCTAAGTGGGGCCCAGCCGACCTGGGTCCAGTATGAATTCGACAAGGTTTACAAGCTTCATGAAATGTGGGTCTGGAACCATAATGGAGCGTATGAGCAGACGATAGGCCTTGGGGCCAAGAATGTTACCATTGAGTATTCGGTGGACGGAGCCAACTACCAGGCATTGGGAACTACTCACGAGTTTGCCCAGGCGCCCGGCGCGCCAGGTTATGCGCACAATACCACGGTAAATTTTGCCGGCACAACAGCAAGATACGTCAGGCTTACGGCCAACAGCAACTGGGGAGGCATCTTTACTCAGTATGGTCTCAGTGAGGTTCGCTTCCTCTATATCCCCACACATGCGAGAAAGCCCTACCCGGATTCCGGAGCTGCAGACGCGGACCTGGACGTGGTTCTGACGTGGAGAGCGGGACGAGAAGCTGCCGCACACAAAGTGTACCTCAGCACGGATCAGCAAGCTGTCACGGATGGGACCGCGCTTGGCGTGGTGACGACCGAAGCCAGTTATAGCCCATTGTCTCTCGACCTGGGCACGACCTACTATTGGCGCGTTGAGGAAGTAAACGACGTCGCAACACCCGTGACGTGGGAAGGCGATGTCTGGAACTTCACAACACGGGAGTACCTTGTGGTGGATGATTTCGAATCCTACAACGACATTGCTGAGGGGCAACAAGGCAGCAATCTGGTATATCAGACCTGGGTGGATGGATTTGGCACCACGACAAACGGTTCGACCATAGGTTATACCGAGGCCTTCCAGCCTTCCATGGAGACCGGAATTGTTCATGGCGGCAACCAATCGGTGCCGTTGGTTTACGACAACAGTGTGGCGGGCCTATCGGAGGTTACCGCG
>DATKWR010000125.1:0-6850 GCA_035529475.1 Sedimentisphaerales bacterium
GTCTGCGTTCGGCGATGTGCCAACTTCCGTAACCGTACTTCCGGCAGATATCCCGAAGATGCTCTCCCACGTTCCGCTGATGTACCAGTAGCACAGACCGGGATTCTGGTTCTTGCCCGCCAATCGATTCTGAAGGCACCCACTAGCAGGAGACCCATCGCTGGTCTCCCAGGCCATTGCCATAGAACCGGCAGGAACAGCAGTCCAACCCTCCGCCGTGCTTGCAAATGCCCAGGTTTTAGTTGCTGTTGCCATTTATCTGTAGCAATCCTCACCGATGCTGCGGTAGGGATACCGCCCGAAACTCAAAATCCAAACCTTGTAGTGAATATCCACATACGGGCCGTAGGATTGTTTGTGATCGCCCGTCACACGCCGGTGCCAGTCAATGTGAACCCCGTAGGAAAGACCCGCGCTAAAGCATTCCTGAAGCATCCACCAATCGCCATGTTTGATGAGCCAACGCGACATTATTCCCATCCCAGAAGGCGAGAATCACAGCTCGGTAAAGCCCAGAGAGTTCGCTGGGAATCGCAAGATATCTGCAATGCTAATAGGCTTAGGGACCGCCAGCTTGGCATAGTAAAGCATGTTGCCGGAAGTTGGGGCGTCGAAGATCGCACAATCCGTTACTATGCCCCAGTCCGCTGTGCATGCCGGGAACTCAATGTCATCGGAATTGTCAACAAGATATCCGCCACCGCCGGCAACGGCAAGGTTCCATGCGGGAGAGCCTCCGCCGTTCTCGTATATAAGCTGCCTGGCATAACTACCGCTGGAACATTCCGACCCGCTGCCGTCTTCGTCAATAGATGAAACAAACAGCGCAACGTAGGTCGTGGGGTTGGCGTAGTTGATCTTGTTTAATATGTGGTCAATTAAAACCTTTTCGGCATAGTTCGATTTGCGTTCCGCAACCACAAATACGAAGGCCCCAATTTCCCAACCGGTCCCCTGCGTTCGCTGGTCAACCAATTCATATGGAAAGCTCGTATTTGGGTTGAGGCCCATCGCATAGGTCGACCCCAATGCCGTGCCCGCGTCGATGGCCGGCGAACCGGCCTGGAGCGAGTAATTTGAGCCGTCCGTGAATGTTCGCGTCCACCGCTGACCGTCGCTATCCGCATCAACCCCGTTCGCCTTGATGTAGGTGATGGCATCAGTAAGACTCATCACCCTAACGTTGCTAGCCGCCAGCACCGAAAGAAACGTATCCCATCCGGCAAGACTCAATTCGCCCGTCCCATGCGAGAACAGAGTTTCAACCCCACCGATAAAATTGAGCCATTCGCCCAGCGCCGCAGTATCCCGTGCCGTATTGGTATCACCTGGCATGACCGCCAAGGCCTTGTTCGGCACATTAAATATTTCAAAGTCCTCCATCGAATAGGTCGTGCTGTTAGCAGAGGCACCGATGAGGCCCGCTGCCTGTATCGCGTCCATGATCGCCTGGGAGGTAGTGCTGTATGGCAATATGAGGGTTTTAACGGTGTAGCCACTCAGGTTCGAGTTGATGTCCGAGATAGAGCCATCTATCTCTTCCGCGAACAGACGCGTCTGGTTGAGAAGGGCGGTGTACTCCGCCGTCTTTATGTCCTGGTCGGCAATGTCGGCCAGACAGGTAGGAATTGCATTCCCCAGTTGACCCGTTCCCAGAGACGACGTGTAATCCGCGTCTCCGTTAATCGCAGCCGCTAAGGCAGCGAGATTCGCATAGGAGGAAAGCGTAAGATTCAGGTCTCCGCCGCCGTCAACGGTTGTAGTCAAGCTGTCACCACCGACGTTAATGGTCATGGTCGCAACGGAGCCAGCGCCGACGTATCGCACTTTGATTGCATTCAAAATAGTGAGGTCGGCATGATTGCGCGTATGCGAGGCAATCTCGTGTCCAGCATCCACCAGTGCCTGAGCCCGAGCCCAAAGGTCGGGTGTCATATCCTTGATGAGAATCCCGTAGGTCAGTTTCCACCCATAAGCCGCCAGTTTTGCGGCGACGGCCTCGGCGTAGTCCATAGCATAGGATTCATCAATCCGTGGTATTACGATGCCAGGACGCCGCGCAGCCTTGAATTTGGGCAACTCATAAATGTTTCCCCCGCCGTCCGTGAGGCCCCTCCAAGCGAGGGTATCTGGATTTGCAGAATTCCCGCCCGGTAAGAGCAGACAACTTGTTACTGTCATCGCGCCGGTGCCAGTATGGTCAAGGACATAGCTGGGACTCGCATTCCCGGCGACAATGCAATTATTTAGGTTGATGTTCTGCGCTCCGGTAGTCGATTTAATCACCGTGCCATCGGCACCCGTGAACAGGCAACCATTGAAAGTAATGGTCAAACCATCCGAAGCCCAAATGGGGCCTTTTTGGCCCGCGAAGATGCAGTAATGAAAGGACGGAGCAGATGTCGCAGCCGCCATGGTCGTATGAGATGTCGCATTGGTGTTGGAACCAATTAGACAGTACCAAAGGACCGTATCGTATGACAATCTCAAGGCGGCGTTTGACCCATCGCCAATCCAGCAGCGTGTTATTGTATTGCCAGCGGCCAATATGCCGAAATCGTAATAGCCGGTCGGCGACCCTTTTACCCTTAGGTCAGAAAAAGCGATATATGCCCGCTGAGATCTAATGCTGTCACCCCCGGCTGCACCCGCAATCACTGGCAGGGCACCAGAGCCGTATGCGCCGAATGTAATCAGATTCCCAACGGCTCCAGCAGAGGGAACCGTCAGCCTCTCATTCCATGTTTCTCCGCGCTTGAAGAGGATCGAGTCGCCCGCAGCGAAGGTTTCGCCGTTCACCTTGGAGATAGTTTTCCAGGCGAGGGCTTCGGTTAGTCCGGTATCCCCGTCATCCCCGGTTGTAGCGTCAACGTAATATATTGGCATCGCCTATTCGTTCTCCCTGAGTCCGAGCAAAGTATTGGGCTGATAAAAAATAGAGAGGGCGAGCGCAGTGATAGTGAAGACTCCTACGCCCGCCGCATCCCAAGCCTTCCAACCGATAGGTGTCATTGGATCGTGGAACTTGGTACTCCGGCATCCGAACGTGGCTCTTTGGGAGGATTTGCCGAAACTTTGAACGGAACGATATTGTGCGAACCGCAGTCGGCGCACACATGGACCGAACCACTGCCATGCTTGCCTTGACGCAACTGAAGATTTTCAATCCGGTTGTCATCGCGCTTGCCGTTAATGTGGTGAACCGTTTCGGTGGGAAGCAATGGCCTGCCCAAACTTCGAGCCATGACAAGGCGATGCTCCAGCGCATAGCCGCTTATGGTCGCCATGGAAAATAGCGGGTCTGGGCGTTCAACGGCCACAAGCAGGTACCCGTATTCCGTCTTGGACCTGCCGCCCTTCCAGAAGCCATGCCTTGACCCTCTGGGCGCACGCTCTTTGCCTGTTATGCCGTGAAACTTGAGAGCGGTGCTAATTATGGGCTGCGATAAATTATAGGACCTAGCAATGCTGGCCTGCGATTCACCGGATTTCCAGCGCTTTGCAATGTCAAGCATTTGAGATTCGTTCAAGGTGCGAACCCCACCGCGTTTCCGCCTCGGGACACAGCCTCGCACAAGCACATTCCGAATCGTAACGATATTGCAATCGTACTCATCGGCCAACTTGTGGAGGCTGAGACCCGATTTGTATTTGACGCAAATCTCCGCTTCAACACTATCTGAATAGCGTCGAACGCCAGTAGGTTTGCGCCAGCCAATGGAATTGCGGACAGCCTTAAACATTGTGATCAGAGCTCGCTGATATCGAGGGCTCCAGCCACAAATTTTATCGTATCACCGCTGTTGACGGTCTTCGGGGTTGTGAGTGTGCCGTAGTACAGCATGTTGCCGGTAGTGGCCGCGTCGAAAATCGCGCAGTCTACGATGTATCCCCAGTCCTCGCCAGCGGTTGTGAATGTGATGTCGGCGGCGTTGTCAACCAGATATCCACCGCCACTATCCACGGCTGCGTTCCATTTCGGGCTAGAGCCGCTGCCGCTTTCGTACACGATTGCCCGCGTGTAACTTGCGCCGGAAACTTCCGAGCCAGTACCCTCTTCAGCCGTCGCCGAAACGAAAAGCGCGATGTAGGTGGTGGGGCTGGTATATGCAGTCTTGTTGAGAACGTGGTTGATGACCGCTTCCTCAAGGTAGTTCGTCTTGTTGTTTGCCATTCTGTGTCATCTCCAAGCAAAGATTCTGTCCAGGATTCTGGACAAGTCTTTGCTCGTCCCTACGTCAACGCCCCGGCGGGATACTGCTTATTGCTTATTGGAAAAAATCTTCTGGAAGGATTCGCCCGTCTTGCTTAATCCGTACAGTGCTGCGATGAATGCCGTGATGCCCAATAGGTCAGGAAGTGCTTTGGTCTGGTACACTATCCAGGAAACCCAAGCGATGCCCGCGATAAGCGCAAGGCCCGAGGCCATACGCCCAAAGCTGGGATGGTCGCCTTCGGAGAGAACCTGCCGAAGCCAGTTCATTTGAATACTCTATGGACGAATTTGCCAACGAGGAATTCCGTCAACCCAAGAAAAACCAGCGCTGTTGCTGCACTGGCCAGCAAGAGTCCTGACCAGGCTCGGTTCAGATAAGTATTCATTGTTGCCCTCGGCTCCATTTTCTACCGAGGAAGGTCGTCACAATGGGCGCAATCCACTTTCCAGCAAGCCAAGTAATCGGCAGCAATGCGACCATAAGAACGATGCCCACTATGTCAGCGATCTTCACTCCGGTCCTCCAATCACGATACTGGACCCGTGCCGTTCCTCGATGTCATCCCACACTGGTTCGAAGTCAAAGTCTTTGCCGAAAACTTCGGCAAGCCGCTTGTAGCCTAATTCGATTGTCCACTCCTTGCGCTTGCGCACACGCCAAAGCCACTGAT
Source organism: Sedimentisphaerales bacterium (assembly GCA_035529475.1). Lineage (GTDB taxonomy): Bacteria > Planctomycetota > Phycisphaerae > Sedimentisphaerales > Anaerobacaceae. Next base: position 4,888 of record DATKWR010000125.1, read on the forward strand.
AAATCGGGTCGCAGACTTTGAGGTGGTAGAACTGGCCCATGTCTCCGTACCACTCGCCTAGCGTATGTAATTCATCGGGATAGTCGTCATCCCTGGCGCTGGGGAACCAATCTGGAAATCGGATACATCCAAGCGCCGCGCATGGCCAAGTTATTACCCTGTCAACAAGCCACTCGATGATCGCCCAGCGCAACGGCTGCTCGATGCAGATGACATCCCCGATTTGAAATTCAATGTTGTTGTTCGTGGCGTAATGCCAGCTTCTGACCTTCATCGCCGCAGCTCCTCCACGCCTACAACCGTATACCGCTTCGCCAGCGCGTGCCGTTCGCCAACCATCGCTGCATCCGCCAGTTCTTCGCACGACAGTGCCTGACCCAGCGCCGCAACCGCTACCCCTTGCGCAAATAGCCCAGCATTCCAGGCGGGAAGCGCGAGGATGGCATTCTTATCAATCGACTGATAGCGTACAAGCCGTTCCTTTGGGTCGAGAATCAACGTGAATTGCGGGCGAATGTCTTTAGGGTTTACGGGATTCAGTTCGTGCGCCACACTGCGCGCAACCGCAAAATAGATTTCAACCGCCAAGCGCTCGTCAAATTGCTCGGCATCTTTCGGCTTCAGGCGATTCTCAACGGCAAACGGTAGCGGGCCTTGAGCGAATGCCGCACAGGCACAGACTAGGCAAAGCAGAATGCCGATGATGACGGCGCAAAGATGCAGAAACTCGCGATGATAGCAGCCGGCTAGCTCTCGGCGTCGCGGTAGTGCGCCGTAATGCACAAGGCGCGCTTGCGCTTACCTTTAATGGTTGGCGTGAAGGCGGAAAACGCACGAATCCAATCCTTGTCAAATCCCGGCTCGGCTACTATTTCGGGTTCGCCAGAATCCCAGCCGTATTGTTCAAAGTACACGTCCTCGATCCTATGATAGAAGACCGGCATCGCATCGGGCAGATCCGCAAGTTGGCTGCGGAGTTGTCCAACCGTAAGATAGTGCTTCCAGGTTTCGGAGGTATCGGCCTTCTTGGCTTTGGGCATAATGTGAACCTAGTATGTTCCTGTAAACATCAGCGAGGGTGCCCCGCTACTGTCGGTCAGCATGCTTCCGATATCAGCGGTCGTTCCATCGCAGAAGAGCCTCCAGGATGGATAGTCGAACGGGTCCGTTGTGTTGGGATATATCGGATACGGGGCCGGATATATCGGGAATGCTGGCCGGTACGGCAGCGCCTCAAGGCATCGCCCGCACTTCCTGCAATGCCCGCAGTGCGCGCATCTATCGCAACAATAGCACGCCCCGCAGTGCTTGCAGTCTTTATCCTTTGTCATCTTGTCTCTCCCCTGTTTGTTATGAAATCTGCGAAGGCGTGACCGCTATCCCTCGCTCGACCCCTTAGAGTGAGCACGCGGCTCGGCGAGCATAATTCACAACCTGATAAGGGTATTGGTCGGTCCGAAATCCGTGAAGCGAACGCCGCGAATAGAATCTGCAACCCTTTCGGTCAGCTGTTTCGAGACGGACCACAACTCATCTCTTGTGAGTGAGGAATTACAACGCAATTCGATTCTCACTTTCGCTTGCACGTCCCCGTCGTTAGCAGAGATTTTGCTAATTTCAACCTTCATTTTCATTCACCCCTTATTTTAAGTTTGAATTGGGCGCGTGGCCGGATTCCCGTAGGGACGCTACCCTCCGCTGGTCGGGCCGGTGCATTCCTTCCGGAAGTCTCATTCTTGGCCGGGATGCGTGTTCTTCGTACTCGCCGTACCACGCCGCACGCACCCAAGCCCTAAAATTCCTTTCGTACACACTTCCCGACATACCATGCGCCAGCGCCGCCGACTATCGGCCAGAAGGCTTTGGCTAAATCAAAGTAGACGCCAACGGCCATGACTACAGCAGCGACAGCGGCGAACTGGATTAAGTAGCCAATCTTTTCCTTGCGGGTCATCGCGCCTCC
>DATKWR010000126.1:0-4961 GCA_035529475.1 Sedimentisphaerales bacterium
TCTGATTCGCCAGCTTTGTCATATTGCCGCTGCCGATCTCGCCGACGCGAGTCACCGAGGCCCCCATCACGCCAAGGATGTCTTTGACCTGGTCAAATGTCTTCTGCGGCCCTCCGACCATGATCGCCAGTGTACCTTCGACGGCCTTCGGCTCGCCGCCGGAGACGGGCGCATCGAGCATAGCCACACCCTTTTGCCCAACCTTCTCGGCGATCTCTTTGCTTGCCAACGGCGCAATGGAGCTCATGTCTATCAGGATCGTGCCCGATTTGGCGCCTTCCAGAACGCCGGCTGCGCCGAGCACGGCCTCTTTGACGTGGGGCGAATTCGGAAGCATCGTTATCACGATTTCGCTCTGTTGGGCAACGTCCCTGCTCGAATCGCCTGCTTTTGCGCCGGCGGCGACCAAATCTTTGATCTTCTCAGGCACGATATCATAGACCGTCAGTGCGTAGCCGGCCTTGAGAAGGTTCATGGCCATGGGCTTGCCCATGATACCCAATCCGACAAAACCGATTTTCTTCATGGCTATCCCTTTCCCGAATTGTTATCAGCGAAAATTCTCCAGCAGTTTCCAGCCGGCTTCGTAGAATTGAGAAAGCGTCCTTTGCGTCACGCCGTAGGCGATAAAGTCCTCGGGTGACATCCCGTCCGGCTCATACGCCCGAACGAACTCGGGCACCGTGCGCAACCTTTCAATCACATCGGCCGGTATCGCCTGGTTTATGCGCTCCTCGCGGGGCAGTTCATCCGAAATCAGCAGCTCCTGGTAGGGCGGCGCAATCGACATGATGACCTCGGCGCCCGCCAGCTCAGTCATGTGGTACGTCCCCCTCAGCGCAGCGATAATCAACGCGGCTTCGTAGCGGCGCTCGGCATAAATCGAATACGCCCGCTTGGAAACGGCTAAGCCCGCCTGGCGAATGTCCGATTCGCTCACGTTCGCTTTTCGATCGTGTGCGACGTCCCGCAGATAATCGTCCAGCCGGCCGATCATAATCACGGCGAAACACTTACCCGGCTCGCGGTCCGCTTTCTTAGCCCGCACAAGGCCCTTGCGGTGCCTTTCGGCAATGGCAATGACCTGTGGCACAGTATAGCTGATGGTCAGCGTGGCGGTGATGCCTTCGGCGGTGCAGTCCTCCAATACATCCAGCCCCGCCGCGGTGGCGGGCAGCTTGACGGCAATGTTCGGCGCCCAGGCGTGGAAACGTCTGGCCGCAGCGAGCATATACTCTCGGTCTGCCGCCCGGGCGGGGTTCACCTGCGCACAGACGTAACCCATTTTGCCGGCGCTGGTCTGGTGTATCGGTTCGAGCCTGCGGGCCACGTGCTTTACGGCCACGCTCATGAGCCGTTCGGCTTTGTCAGATTTGTCGGACACGTCCGACCGATCCGACTGCTCGCAGAGCGCTTCGGCGACTTCTTTGGCCCATTTGTCTTTGTTGATAGAGACGGCAAGATGGGCCAGAAACGGATTGGTCGTGACGCCGACGGCGCCTCGTTCGAGGCCCCGCTCAAGCTCGCTCGGCTCTGCCGAATCATGCCACCAAACGGTCTTGGTGTTTTCAATAGCCCACTGCAAGTAGCTGCTCTGCTTCATTACGTCCTCGATACTCGATTCTGGATGCTCGATTCTCAATACCGGATTCTCGACGAGTATCGAGTATCTGGCATCGAGTATAGAATATACGACCGATGTCATCGAGGCAAGGGATTCTTTGGATTGCCGATGGGTGGCAGGCTCGAGGGCGAAAAGCCATCCCCAAGCTGCGCTTGAGGATGCCACCCGCCGATTGAAAATCGCAAATCGCAAATCGAAGATCCGTATCTACTCGTCCTTCTTGCGAGGTGTCAGATCGCTCCATTCTCGCAGCTTCACTCGCAGCGTGACTTGCTCGGATTGTCCGCCGGTGGCCATTTCCATCCTGGCGGGGCTGAGAATTTCGGCTCCCGCCAGGTAGAGCCGATACTCTCTCTGGGCCAGGGTTGAGAACTGGAATCTGCCCTCTTCGTCGGTTTTGGCGTCGGCCTGGGCGTGGTCGCCGGCTTTGCCGGTCTTTCTTATAGCCTCGGCCCATATCTGGGCGTCCGGTATTGGCCATCCGGTGGCGTCGTCGAGCAGGACTCCCGCAAGGCGGTATCCCCGCTGGAGCTTGATATTGACGGGGCGCGTGCCTGGCGCAATCTCCATTTGAACTCTCTGATAGCCCGGACCGGCCTCCACACGCAATTCGTAGTGGCCCGGCAGCTTCGGGTTGACGTGCTCGAAGCCGAATCGCCCATCCGCGCCCGTTGTCATCCTGCCGGCGCCGGTACCCCAGCTTCCCCCCTCGCCAAAGCGCACGCTTGCAGTCAGAGTCACAACTGCATCGGCGAAGGGGGCTCCGTCCGGCGCAGTCACCTGCCCCCTGATGGGAAGACCTTCTGCAAATCGGATATCCGTCTGGCGAATCGGGTTTTCCTTATCGAGCGCAATCGCGTCACTGGCGGCAAAGGTACTATCCCGATAGGCAACGATGACATATTCGCCGCCGAGCGGCAGGGGACTCGCATTGAACTTGCCCACTTCCTTTTCGCTGTAGCCGAATACGTGCGAAAGGGAATATCCGTACTCCATTACCGGCGATTGCCTGAGCGTCATCAACTGCAAGGTGACTTCCTCTGCGAGTGCCCCATCGGCCTCCAGAACCTGACCATATATCGTTCCAGCCAGGTGGGTTGGGACGTGCAGAACAAACGGCGTGTCTGCGGCGGGGATTTCAATACCGCTTTTTCCTTCGATCCAGTACCCCATAATGCGCGGCCCCTGGCTCCAGTTCAGGTCATAACTGAGCCGCCCCGGTACCGGCACGTCCATGCGAATCCGGCCGTCTGCAATCGGGTACATGTCCGATGTTCCTCCGGTCTTCTTGGCGTGATTCTCCTGAGAATTCGTATTGATTCTAACCTCTCCTTCGGGCAGCGGGCTTCCTTCAGGCACATCGAACTCCAGCACGACCTGGCGCATATTCTGGGGCGTCTGAGCCTCTGGTCTCAAATCTATTACGAAGTCCTCTATGGACTTGTCTTTGATCTCGACCTGCCTCGTCTTGTCACCTGCTCTTATGGTCACGTAATCGCCTACTATGTTTCGGATAACGAAATGCCCTACGCCATCAGCAACCTCGACATCAACCCAGCCGTTGTCGTAAACGCCTCCTTCAGTGTCGTGATAGTTGGTCTCCCACCCGACTGTCGGCTTCTTACTCAATGTGGACAACTTGCTCAGGTCGCCAATCACTTTGCCAGCCAGATACAGCTCAGGGCCCAACTCGACTTTCAATCCCTCGTCGCCCATCTTTACTCGTCTCAGGAGAGTACTGTTGTAGTTCTGGGCAGCCACAATAAACGTGTACTGCCATTCGTTGTTCAGAGTTCCCAGCGTGAATTGTCCCTGATTGTTGGTCGTTGCCAGAACGAGCATGCCTGATCCGCCGAAGCTCCAGCGGTGGTCGCTCTTGTCTTTGCGGCATAGCCGCAGTTCGGCGCCGGCGATGGGCGCACCCGTTGTACGCGAAACAACGATTCCCGTCGCGGGCCTGGCCTCCACCAGCTCCCAGACGAATACCTCGCCGGGCTTGAGCTCAATATCTCTGTTGCTGTCCTCCTGGTATCCATTGGCTCGCGCACTCAGTTTGACCGTCCGCTCGATGCAGTGCTCGATCACGGCCATTCCATCTTCTCCTGAGACAACTTCGTCTATCGTATTAAGGCCATGCCAGCCGTTCTTTACCGGCATGAAATAGGTACCACTCAGCTTTGTTCCGGCTATCGGCTCGCCTTTTCTATCTACGAACCGTAGGCGCCCGGCAAATCCTTTGTCCAGCACGAGCTCAACACCCGAGATTGTCTCGCCCGGTTGCGGCTCGTACGTCTTTGAGATCAAAGGGGCATAACCCGGAGCAGTGACTCTAAAGAGGACCTTGCTGAAGTATTCAATTGACGTTGAGAAATTCGGCACATCCGTGGCTATGCTCGAACTGCGTCTCGGGCTGAATCCATGAATCACAAATTGCGTTTTCTCGGGAAGCTTGTTTCCGTCAACGGTCCGGATGGTGCCGGAGAGCTGGAGCCTGTCCTCGGGGCCGTACTGTCGCTCCTGAGGATCGTATGTTTGGGCAATTTCTTTTATCTTGTCGATCCGTTCTTGAGGTGTGAGCAGTTTACCCGCCAGGGCGACGGTCATTGTTGTGCCGCGCCACAGCCCAATCAGAATGGCGAATGACAAAACCAGCGTTGCGGCGGCAATGTACCATGAAACCTTCAGCCGGGGCCGATGCTCCGCCACAACGATTCTGTGGATTCGTTCAAGCATGTAGCCGCTCTCGTGGGGCTTGCCGAAAGCGACGGCGGGGGCGGGTGTTTTGGGGGCTGCTTCGTTCAGCCGTCGTGCCCAGTCTGCAAGAACCTCGGCGTACCTGATTCTCTGACCCACGGCGGCCAGGCCCACTTCGTCGCAGCAGGCCTCCCGCTCGAATCTTATCTGTCGGCTGATCCACCACACGGCTGGATTGAAGAACAGGATTGCCTCGACCAGCATCTGGCAGAAATTCACGATGTAATCATACCTGCGGACATGCGCCAGCTCGTGGGCGATTATGGCACGCAGGTCGTCCAATGGAACGCCGCTGACCATCGAGACCGGCAGCAGCAGCGTGGGCCAGAAACAGCCGACTACGCCGGGGACGCAAATGTGCCCCGAGACGCCGACGCGAATCCGCCTCGTGATTCCGATGCTCTTGCGCAACTGTTCGACAAGATCCAACATAAGCTCGTCCCGCAAAGGGCTGGATTGTCCGCCCAACCGGCGGCCGCCGACGGCCACGAAAACGGCCCTCAACAGCATCATGATGACGCCCGACAACCAGCTACAAATCGCCCAGGCGCGCCACTTAGGATCGGCAAGATGACTTGAAGAG
>DATKWR010000127.1:0-5634 GCA_035529475.1 Sedimentisphaerales bacterium
TCGGTCATCTCCTTCACGAGATCGGGGTGTGCAGCGGCCACATTATTCGTTTCGCCGATATCCTCGGCCAGATTATAAAGCTCGTCGCCATCGCCGCCGCGTTTCTTGTTTTTCCTGGCTGCCGCAGCAGAAGGATTGGCCGGGATCAACTTCCACGGTCCTTTGCGGATCGCCAGCACATTGCCGTGCTCGATGAGATGATCGCGGCACGGCTTGCCGGATTTCTCGCCGAGCAGCGCGGGCAGGATATCGAAACTGTCCGGCCCAGCCGCATCGGGGAGTTTCTGCCCCGTCAGGGCCGCCGTTGCGGCCAGCATGTCCACGTGGCAGATCAGCGCATCCGACACGCCCGGCTTGATTCGGCCGGGCCAGCGGACGATAAACGGCACACGCGTGCCGCCTTCGTAAGCGCTGCCTTTGCCGGCCCGCAATGGCCCATTGTGCAGATGGCCGTTGTTCGTCTCCACAGTCCCCCCGTGTTCGGTGTCGGGACCGTTGGCGTCGAGCACGCCGCCGTTGTCGCTGGTCACAATGACCAGCGTGTTGTCGGCGAGCTTCAGCCGCTCGAGTGTGTTGAGTACCTGGCCGACGGTCCAGTCGAAGGAGTGAATCGTATCGCCCCGAACGCCGGCCTGGCTGGTGCCTTTGAAACGCAGATTTGGCACTCGCGGCACGTGGATGTCGTGCGTGGACAGGTAGAGGAAAAACGCCTTGTCTTTATTTCGCTCGATGAAAGCATCGGCCTTCGCGGCCAGTGTGTCGGCGATCTCGTCGTCTTTCCACAGTGCTGCCTTGCCGCCGGTCTGACTGCCGATGCGCGGGATGCCGTTGACGAACGAGCGAGGCTCGCCGCGTTTGACGGAGTAATCAAGCCGGATCGGATCCTTCGGGTCGAGCCCGACGACGCGATGGTTTTCCACATAGACACAGGGCGTGCGATCCCCGGTGGCGGGAATAATGAAGCAGTAGTCAAAGCCAACTTCCAGCGGACCAGGCTTGATTTCACCGTTGTAGTCGGTCGGCGACTCTGCCCCGAGGCCAAGGTGCCATTTGCCGACGACGCCGGTGACGTAGCCGGCCTGCTTGAGCAGCGACGGCACCGTGACCCGGCCAGGCTCTACGATGAGCGCCGCCGTGCCGGGCAGAATGCCGGTCCCCTTCTTGCGCCACGCATACTCACCCGTCATAAAGGCGTAGCGGGTGGGCGTGCAGACAGCCGACGGCGAGTGCGCGTCAGTGAACCGCAGTCCCTGGCCGGCAAACCGGTCCACATTCGGGGTCTTTATCTTCGTCGCGCCGTAGCAGCCGAAATCGCCGTACCCAATGTCGTCGGCGAGAATGAAGATGATGTTAGGCTTCGTCGGTGTCGCGCCGGCCCAAAGCTGGTTCTTGGTCCAGCAAAATGCCGCGGCGACGGGAATGGCACGGAGCATTGTTCTCCTGGAGATGATCATGATTCTACCCCTTCTTGCCGATCCGCAATGTATCGCGCGAACAGCTTACTCGATTCCCTCTTCGGTTTTGCCTCTGCGCCCGGCCGAGTTGGAGGTCCTATCCTTCGTGAGGATCGCCGGATCTACAATCTCGCCGGGACGCATCGGAGTATATGCCTGACGCTCGACTTCCTGCATTTTCACAATGATCTCGGGGTGTTGGGCGGCGACATCATGCTCCTTGCCGAGATCCTTGGACAGGTCGTAAAGCTCCCACTGATCGATCGCCCGCAGATCTTTCCAATCGTTGATGCGCACGGCGCAGCCCTTTTCATTCACACCCCGGTAGAGCCACTCGTGTTGGCGCTGGCGCGGACGCCGTCCCCGTCGGTTGCCGTAGCAAGGAACGAAAGTCTTCCTTCTCCAGCTCTCAAATCAGCGACACGCGACTCCACCGATAGAATCGTGCCGCGCCGAACAAAACTGCGTTGTCGCAAGGTGACAAACTCCGCGTACGGCGTTTCTCGGCGACAATGACAATACCACCGGGTCCTCGACACAATTCCGGCCAGAAACAACTTCGCATGATACCATTGCCTGACACTGTACACAATCGCATTCTGCCTTGTGGCCTGCTATGATTGAAAAAAACGTCTTATCTATCTACAAGAACTAGGTTTACGTTCAACTTCTACAGATTGCGATAAGTCCTTGTCTATCGAGCGATCGGTATCTCATATCGTGAATCAGGCACTCGAAATGATTCTGAACCTTGCGATTTCCGCGGTATCGTGTGATGCACTTTCTGAAGTCTCGTAGTGGGAGAACATCCGAAATTTGCGCGAAGACTGTCCGTCCCGTATTCATCGGCCATTTCCCTGACATGTGTCCAATTGAAATGGCCTGAGTCTAAAAGTGGTCTCAAATCGATTACAGTCATTTTCTCGTATGACTCGATGGTGTTTACGTCGTTACAACGTTTTCCAAGTCAAACAACCGGACAGTAGTGACTTCAGGACACTTTTCGATGCGCCCCAATAACGGCCCGCTCTATGGCGCGATATATTCACAGTCAAAACGATAGAGCCAGTACATGCCATTTCTAACCAGAAGGTGCGCATCGTCGACCAGCAGCGAGTCGTATGCCTGCGGATCCGTTGTAGCACTTAGGACGGGGTTGCCGGAGAACTTCTGCCAGGGACCATCCGGACGGTCCGCCACCGCCATGCCGATGTGCCTCAATGTTTCGGGGCGAAAAGGATGATCGCCCGTACCGGTATAATAGAGATAGTACTTGCCGTTCACGGCCGCTACATACGGAGTGATCACGCCGAAGCTGTCCCATTCGCCTGGCGCTCCTTTGCCCAGGGCTTGGCCTTTGTTCTGCCAGTGAAGTCCATCCTGAGATACGACATAGTATATCGTGGAAGCATAGGCGTGAGTCTTGGCTTGACGTTGGGTATACCAGACGTAATACCGGTCGTCGCCCCTCAGGACGTCGCTCGGGTCCTGCCGGTCCAATGCGGGATCGTGGCCGATGGTCGATAAGTCCGTGCGAATGTGGAAATGGCCGGATTCGAGTTCTTCCGGTGCCGATGGTTCTTTGGATTGCGGCCAAATCGAGCGTAGATGATACACATCCAGTTCGGATACATCCGCCTCGCCGCCGTGGGCCAGCAGCGAGAAGCCGCCCTGCAACTGCTCCGGCAACACACAAAATGACATAGCCACACGCCCCTGGTTGGCAAAGATCTCAACCGACGTCCGATCGACTAAGACGTGCAGCTCCAGTGTTTGGTCCTCCATGGGAGACAGCAAAGCGGATTTATTCAAACAGCTCAAGTTCCGGCTTGTCGCATCATATTCCATCGTCACAGAACCAAGGCCGAGGTGAATCTCTTGTGCACTGCCCAGCTTCAGGCGAGTGCGTATCTCCAGCAAATCGCCTCCTAATTCCGCCAGAGGATTGTCGCCGGGCCGCAGCCGGGTATTCCGTTTCGAAAAGTGCCGACCCCGGATATTCTCGATTTCTCGGGCAGGACGTATGTGAAGTCGCGGGCCTTCCGCGTCTTGATGAAGTGTCAATTCACGGGCAAAAGTCATCTGCTGATTGAAGGGCATGCCGGGATATTTGCCCCCCCGCATCCAGCCAATCCAGAGGCGACGACCGTCCGTTTCCGGAACGTCGCTCCAGGTCTGTCCTGCGTAGCAGTTCGTCCCCCATTCCGAGCGCAGAGGCTCCGTTTCCGGGGTAAATGTGGTCCCATCGAAATCGCCGACCAGGTACTTGCCGTTGCCACCCCAAAAGACCCACTTGCTTCGATTTGCGGCCCCGTCGAGTGGCATCTCAAAAAAGTCCGGACACTCTGCAACGCCCGGCATGGTGATGGTACTCAGTCGCGTCCAATTCGCCAGATCCTCCGAACCCAATAGGACGTAGTCATTCTTGTCCAAATACAAAGCCATGATCCAGCGACGGCTGGGCTCGTGCCAGATTACCTTCGGATCGCGATTCCTTCCTTGTATGTGTTCGACGATCGGATTGTTTTCATATTTAGTCCACGTTCGGCCGGCGTCCGTGCTGTAAACCATGGCTTGCGTGAAAGGTTCATCCGTGGACCAGAGGTTTCTCCCCCCGGCGGCGGTGTAGAACAGTATGAGTACCTTGTCGTCGCCTTTCTGCAAACCCGAAGTATTCATCCGATCCACCACGCCTGAGCCCGAGTGGATATTGCCCGTTGCGTCAGGATGGATCGCATCAGGCAATTCCTGCCAATGCACGAGGTCTCGACTCACGGCCTGTCCCCAGGTCATATTGCCCCATTGAATCCCATAGGGATTGTGCTGATAGAAGAGATGATATTCACCCTTGTAATAAACCAAGCCGTTTGAATCATTGTGCCAGCCTCGCTTGGAGGAAAAGTGAAACTGCGGCCGGTACTTCTCATTATAGAGATTCTCGGCACCCGGGATGCAGTCACTCGAGTGGATCGCATGAAACCCCCGGGGAGGATTCTTGGCCGTAAGGATGACGGTCTGTCCTGTATATTGCCTCAGATCCACGAACGTCCAGAAATCCACCTTGTCGCGAGCCAGCTCAACGGTAGCGCAGGTCACCAGTTCGTCCCCCAGCGAAATGGTCATGGGACACGCGTCGGCCTTGTTCTCGATCGGGATGACCAAATAGGCCTTCCGAAGGATAATCCGCCGTTGCGCTTCTTGGCCTCCACAAAGCGTATGACAGAAACCGACGCACAAAACGACAATCCACAATTGATGAAGCTTCATGACTTGCCTCCAGGATTCGATGCCATCTTTGTCATTCAAGACCCTATCGCCCTCAGTATCTCGCATTCGCCAAACCGAAAGAGCCTGCCTGCGGCCAGAGCGGTTAAGACGAACGCAATGGCTGTTTCACTGTGTGTATATACAAAGCCATTCTAAAGGATAGCGGGTGCCGATCAAAAGAAACTCCCTGCAAAATCCGGTTTTGTCTTCAGCCTGCAAGAACTCCCAGAAGAGCCGTCATCGGCCGCTATCGTCCACATTCGGGGCCCCATGCCGGATCACCCAGCAGGGGCCCCGAATGATGCTAATCACTTCACGATTTCGCCGGTCCGACGCTGTTATGTTGCCGGCCAAACGTGCACGTCAAGCCGCGAATCCACTAATTCGGCAAAATCCACACCCTATTCATGCGTGTCAAAAGGGCTTGTCAAAGGGCATAGTCCGGCCGGACAACCATGCAATCTCCTCCTGGGTCAACGCGCGGTCGTAAAGACGGACATCGTCAATAGCCCCGAGGAAATACCTGGCGGCGGCGGTGGCACGATAGCCAATCGCCATATCCACGCCGGCTGTGATAGAAAACGGATCAGGATCCATGGTGGCCCTTGTGTCATCTTTGCCGTCCAGCCACAGTTGCACGTCCGGGTAGGAAACCGTGGCACCCCGAATCATTGTCAGCGCAACGTGGTGCCATTCCCCATCGTTCAGAGTCGTATTGCCCACCACATTGCCGGCCCCGTGCTCAACGCGAAGGTTGCCCGCGCCGAGACGGAAGTCCACTCTGAGCATGTTGCTGTTGGTGCCCCAGCTTGCAATAGTCCGGTCGCCGCTGTCGGCGGTCTGGACCCAGGCCGTTATGGTGAACGGCTGTTGTACACCGGCGGCGTCCGCCAGTATGCCCTTGTAGCCGGCG
>DATKWR010000128.1:0-3256 GCA_035529475.1 Sedimentisphaerales bacterium
CAATGCTTACCAGCGTTTCTTCCACCACAGGACCGCAAAGGCTATCGCGGAAATTGCCGCCATGGCCGCGATGATCCAGAAGGCGTAGTGAAACCCTGCGATGGGTATTCGGACATTCATCGAAAAGAGGCTGACCACAAAAGTCGGCAGCATGATCGCTATCGTTATTACGGTGAGCGTTTTAATTCGCACGTTGAGGTTGTTGCTGATAATCGAAGCGCGGGCATCCATCAGACTGGCCAGGACCTGTGAATAGATGTCGGCCTGGCCGCGACACTGGTTGTTCTCGATCACAATATCGTCGAGAAACTCAAGATTCTCATGGCTCAATCCTATCTTGGCGGCATTGTTTCGGATCTTTTCTATGAGGACGCCGTTGGAGTTAATGGCGTTGAAATAATAGACAAGACTCTTTTCGAGCATGAAAAGGTTCAGCAAATACTTATTCTCCATCGCCGTGTTTATTTGCTGCTCGAGCTCGTTGGCAATGAGGGTTATGCCCTTGATGTGCCCGACAAAGTGCAAAATGGCTACATAGATGAGCTTTAGAAATATATCCTGGATGGATTGTATTTTCATGAAGGGCTTGCCCTCGAAGAGGGCGGCGTCATCGGCGAGCACGATGACCAGGCGGTCCTTAAAGAGAAAAACACCTGTTGAGAGGACCTTGAAGAGGAAGCTGTCCTCGCTGGCGTGGCGCTTGGGTCTCTTGAGTATCATGGCCACGTGTTCAGGCTCAAATTCAAGCCGGCTGAGCTCGTCCGGGTCCAAAGCCGAACTGAGGGTGTGTTCGTCAATCTTAAGCTGCTCGACAAGATAATGTCGCTCGGCCTCGTCGGGGGCGGAATAGACGAAAACCACGGCTTCGCCGTCACCTTTGTCGGTGAGCTTCCCGTCGCTGATGTACAGTTTTCTCTGCATTTTCGATGCAATCCATTTTCCAAATCGACGTTCATTCGTGGATAGACCAAAGTGTGACTATTGTAGATTCGGTTCTGTTCGCTTCAACAGGATTCCGCTGGATTTATGGATTTTCTTATCTGTCGCGCCGGGGTTGTTGAAGTGTTCGGACGGGAGATCGTGCTTGAGGGCGTGACGAAGCTCGCCTGATATCTCATCGGGCACACCAGATCAAATAGACTCCGCCAAGCAAAACGAATGCTCCGCAAATCCTTTTGAGAATGATTGCGCCTTTGGATTTTTCATTCCAGTTCATGTATCGCTGGACAAGCTCCGTGCAGGTACCGGCAAAGACAATCACCGAACAGTGCCCTATTCCATAGGCCAGCAGCAGCACTACTCCATAAAACAACGCGGTTGATGCGACTTTGAATGTCACAGCCAGCATTGGGGCCATATAGGCAAAAGTGCACGGACCCAACGCAATTCCAAAAACAAGGCCCAGGACCAGCGCGGCCAGCAAGCCCTTGCGTTTCATTCCCACCTGGCTCGGGCCCGACCACGGCATCGGAATAACGTCCAGCAGATGAAGTCCAACAACGAAGAAGATGACGGCCACCAGATAGTTGCCATATCGTCCTACATCGCCCATCATTCTGCCTGCTGCGGCTGTGATTGCCCCTATTGCCGCGATCGTGATTAGAATGCCGAAAGCAAACAGTGTGGAGATGAAGAATGCTCTCTTGGTTGACATTCGCCCCTGCTTGTCGATGAAGCCTACGATAAGTGGAATGCTGGCGAGATGGCACGGACTCAGAAGGATGCTCAGGATGCCCCATGTGAACGATGCCAGGACCGCAATGGCCGGCGTAGCCTCCACGGCTTTTGTCAGCGTAGTGAAAAGCCGTTCCATTTATTGTGTTACCCCCATTTCCGCCAGCTTCTTTTCGATTTCCACCTGCGGCCAGAACCCAAGGTGACGGAACACCTCTTTGCCCTCCTTGTCGTAGAAGAACTGCATGGGAATGCTTTGAATGCCATACCTCGCGGCGAGGATCTGCTCCTGGCCTACGTGGATGAACAGCACGTTCAATTTGCCGGCGTATTTCTTCTTCAACGTCTCAAGGATTGGGGCAAGCATGTCGCAAGGCCGGCAGCCGGTGGAACCGAAGTCCACCAGCGAAGGCTTGCCGCTGGACCTGGCCTTGTCCACAGGATTGTCCTTGGCCAGGAGGGATTGTTCCTTTGCCCAGGATGCAGAGATCTCAATGGTCGTGCGCCGGCCCAGCGTGCGGACGTGTTCATCAATCAGGTCTTGTTGCTTCTGCTGGAGCACGAGTTGTTTGATCTGGTCTTTCACCTGGTCCAGGGTCGCCCCGCCACAGGCGTCCTTGTTCTCTTCGTAGAACTTGGCCACTTCCGCGTCGCTGACCTCCACGTTGGCGATCAGCCCTTTAAGGTACTTCTGGATCATCTCTTGCTCGTCCGGCGCGGGCGCATCCTTCTGCTCCACATTCTGCGGCTTGGCCAGTGAGAGCAAGAGCTGACGTGCGGCCAGGTTCTCCAGCATAAAGAAGCCGGCGTTCTTCTCGACCTGGGCCTGCATCTCTGGGGGCACCTTAGCGATTTCGCCAGCGATATCCGTGTCCTTGACGGTGAGACTGTCTGTTTTCAGGATCACGCCCGACGGCAGATCGGACAGCCGCGCATAGGTCAGGCTATTCGAGGCTAATCCGGGATAGACATCGCACACCAGAGTGGATTTCTTCGTAACATCGGTATTTGCCGAAGGAACTTCAGCCGCACGGACGTGGAGGATAGAAACTCCGAACACGATAATGGCGGCTGCAGCAACGATCTTTCTTGTCATCATAATCATGGCTCCATGTGCGAATCGGTAGTCGGTTATTTCGGTGAACACTCACCGATCTTGCATGCCTTCTGGATCTGATCGGGCGACAGTTTCATCTTGTCAGCCAGGGCCTGACTGATGCTGATGAGCCTGCCCGTCTCATAGGGGCTCTGCTCGACCCACTTCTTGAGACTCTCCAC
Organism: Sedimentisphaerales bacterium; assembly: GCA_035529475.1. GTDB lineage: Bacteria > Planctomycetota > Phycisphaerae > Sedimentisphaerales > Anaerobacaceae. Next base: position 2,953 of record DATKWR010000128.1, read on the forward strand.
AGTGGAGAAAAAGCCTTGGCGGAAGCATCCGGCGGATGCCCATGTGCCATCAGGCTTCTTTCGCTGGCCGAACCATGCCACGGCCGTGGATGGCTCCAACGAGGCGACCTTTCCGTCGAGTGTCTTGACAACGATCTCCTGTCCAGTCAGACGATCTTTCTCGTGGACCTCGATATTCTTGCCAGTCCTGGCGGCAACACCGAGGGCACAGTGAGAACAACAACCCCACGTGCGGAGGCCGCCGTCAACAATGACTTCGGCGGCATCCTGTGGATAGCACGCCCGGTCACAGAATCCGCAGCGG
>DATKWR010000129.1:0-5430 GCA_035529475.1 Sedimentisphaerales bacterium
GTTTACATCGCGGTATCCAAAGAAATCCCCGGCGCGGAGATGGCCCGAATATCCGGGACGTTTCTGACGAAGGTTTTTGAAGGGCCGTACAAAGACGCCGGAAAGTGGGCCAGGGCAATGACCGAGTATGTCAAAGCAAAGGCCCGGCAGATCAAGAAGATGTACTTTTTCTATACGACCTGCCCGAAGTGCGCCAAGCATTACGGCAAGAATTACACGGTCATCCTGGCACAGGTATGATGTACGGGACCACCAATGAATTCACCCCGTGAGATAGGCCCTTCGGTATCTCACGGGGTAAAGGGGTTGAGCAGACATTATGTTCGGTGAAAGTCTAACCGCTATAACGATACTCTTTATCATCCTGGCTGCCGGCATCGGCGCGTTTGTCAGAAAAAGGAGCCGGGATAAGTGCCTGAGGGATTTCGAGCGCAACATGGTGACGCTCGAAACCAAATCGGGCAAGACCCTCTGGGGCGCGTTAAGGGTCGAGAACACCGGTCTCGAATTTGTTTATTCGAAGAAGCACAGAGACGAGCAAGGGCATGATGAAACAAGCTACATCCTCTATAAGTACGAGTACCCGACCATCACGGCGGTAATCCGTTTTCACGATGAGCTCAGCGACCGGCACAAGAAAGCCAGAGAGAAGGAGCTGAAAAGGACGTACCATCCCGGACCGTGGCGCAGAGAAAAAAGGAGGATCCTGAACGTCTTTCGGACCGTCAGAGACTCCGTCGTGGAGATTGTTAATCTGCTTATCAGCCAGGCGAAGAAAGCCGCGCCGGCGGGCAGGGTGCTGACGTCTCAAGATAAATATGTCTCCCAGATGAAACAGGAGCTGATGGATTCGGCGGGGACGTCTTTCGAGCCTTTGCTGGAAAGATATATCGGCCATAAGGTCGTGCTGGAGATGGTTAAGGGCGACAGGATACTCGAGTATTGCGGCGTGCTCAAGGAGTACACGGCGGAGTTCATCGAAATCATGGATGTCCATTACGCCGTCGATGAAGGCGAGCCGGCCCGAAAAGCAGACCTCGTCGTGCCTCGCAAAATCGGCCTGATCCGGCACTTAGCCGAATAGCGAAACAGCGGGACTAAAAGGTGATTTTGAAATCCGTGTGCTTCGCGTCGGGGGGGATGTCGTTGATGATGACCTCTCTGACATACCCTGGAAACGATTCCTTGATATCCCTTATGCAATCCTCGATGTCCCCGGCGGAGCCCTGGGCCACCATCTCGACGCTTCCATCCCTCAAATTGCGGACGAACCCGGTGAGCTGATGACGGCCGGCCATCCTGTGCGCGGTGAAACGAAAACCGACACCCTGAACGTGCCCCACGAATATGATTTGTTTGGCCACCATTTTCTACCCGATGGCTCGGCGTCCGCCGGCAACGGTTGTTCGAGAAGTCATGCCGACACTATGCTAATCGATTCACGCAGCGCAAAGCAAGCAAACAATTCTGCAACCCGGCGCGTATGAATACTACAAATGGGGTTCCACTATGTCCACCCATACGGTATAATCCGGCTTTTTCCCGGTTATGATTGACTATGGATAAACGAACAAAGAAGCAAATTGAACGAGAAGAGCAGATTTATCAGCTTACCACGCTGGTCGCGGGTGAGTTCTCGCTTCAGGAGGTGCTGGACAAGCTGGCCGAGGCGGCGGTAAAGATCGTCGGCGTCAAGGCCTGCTCGATCCGCCTGCTCGACGAAGAGGCCGGCGACCTGGTCATGCGAAGCACCTATGGACTCAGCGAGGAGTACCGCAACAAGGGCGTAGTCTCAAAGAGCGACCCCGTGGTCGAAGCCGCCTTCGCAGGGGAGGCGGTCATCTTGGATGATATGAGGGTCGATGGCAGGGTCAAATACAAAGAGGCCACCGTCAAAGAAGGTCTTGTCAGCCAGCTTACCGTCGCCATGCACTTCAGGGGCAAAGCCATCGGCGTGCTTCGGCTCTACAGCCCCACGCCAACGCACTTTGACGAAGACGACATCAACCTGGCCCGCGCGGTCGCCTCCCAATGCGCGGTGGCAATCACAAACGCCAGGCTGTACGCCCGGGCGATAGAAGGCGCGCGCATGGCCGAACAAATGCGGCTGGCCGGCCTGGTCCAGCGAAGGATGATCGCCGAGCAAATCCCCACCATGCCCGGACTGGAGATTGCGGCGACCTATATCCCGTGCTTCGACGTCGGCGGCGACTCGTACGATTTCCGGCGGGTCAGCGATACGCGGATCATTATCACAATCGCCGACGTCATGGGTAAGGGAATGCCGGCGGCGATTATGATGAGCTGGTTTCGCGGGGCCGCCAGGGCCTACGCCGAAGGGTGTCTCGAGTGCGGAAGCTGCCAGGGAGCGGACGGCTACTTCGCCGAGAACACACAGGACCGCGCGAAGGTGGTGAACCGCACGCGCACCGTCATCAGGAACTTCAACCGCATGGCGTGCGACGAGTGCCGGGACGGCGAATTCGTCACGTTGTTCTACGCGATGATCGACGTCGCCGAGAAAACGCTGACCTACTGCAACTGCGGGCATGAGCCGACCGTGCTGATAAGAAACGGACAGACCGCCGACCTGCAAAAAGGGGGCCTGGTCCTGGGAGTCGATCCTGAGGCGGAATACGAGATTGAAACGGTCAAGCTCGAAGACCGCGACTGCCTGCTGTTCTACACCGACGGGCTGACCGACGCGGTCAACTATGATAACGATCTATGGGGCAGGGAAAAGCTGCTGGAGACCGCCGGGAAATACGCCCGCGAGTCGGCCGAGCAGATGGTCAAGGAAATCCTCGGCTACAGAAGACGATTTGTCGGCCTTGCCAGGCAGATTGACGATACAAGTATGGTTGTGGTCAAGATGAAGAGTCGTTAGTCGTTGGACCGATACCTGCGGCCGGCGACTACCAGCTATTTGGTCCAATGGCAGACTTAGTTGTCACGATTGACGGTCCCGCGGGCAGCGGCAAGAGCACCGTGGCTCGGCTGCTGGCCCAAAAGCTGGGAGCGAGCTTTCTCGATACCGGCGCGATGTATCGTGCCGTCACGTTCGCCGCGATGCAGGCCGGCGTCGATTTGAGCCATGAGCAGAAGCTGCTCGACGTTCTGCACAGGCACAGATTCCAGTTTTCCAGCCATGCCGAGGGGATGTCCGTCACCATCGACGACGTAGATGTCACCGAACAAATACGAAGCCCCGACGTGACTGCCAGGGCCAGATATATCGCCTCGGCGCCGAAGGTGCGGGAGGAGCTGGTCCGGATGCAGAGGGACTTTGCCGCGAGCCGGCGCAAGATCGTCACAGAAGGCCGAGACCAGGGCACGGTCGCCTTCGCAGACGCGGACGTGAAATTCTTCCTGACGGCCGATCCGGCTGAGAGGGCCCGGCGACGGCAAGCCGAGCTGCTGGCAAAAGGCTGCAATGAAAGTCTCGACCAGACGCGTAAGGCCATCGAAGAGCGCGACGGAAGCGACCGCAGCCGGACCGTCGGGCCGCTGAAGCCCGCCGAAGACGCGATTGTCGTGGACACCACCGAGCTGACCATCGAGCAGGTTGTGGCCAGGCTCGCTGAGTTGGTGAAAGAAAGATGCTTAGAGAATGGTTGAACGCGAGATGGTTCTGGCTCGCCCGCTGGATGTGCAGAGTCTTCGGCATGGTGCTCTTTCACTGGCGTTGTTACGGCATTGAAAACATACCGAAGAAGGGTCCTTTTTTGCTGGTCAGCAATCACCAGAGTTTTCTCGACCCGATATTCTGCGGCGCGCCGCCCAAGAGGCACTTATGTTTTCTGGCCCGTGACAGCCTTTTTACCCATTGGTTTTTTGGGCGTGTGCTTGTTTCGGTCAATGCAATCCCGGTCAAGCGGGACCGAGGCGATTTGGCAGCGATGAAAAAGGTCATCGGCAAGCTGCAGGAAGGCCGGGGGGTCTGTCTTTTTCCGGAAGGGACGCGCACCGGCGACGGCAGAATCCTGCCCTTCAAGGCGGGACTCGGCCTTCTGTGCAGGCGCGGAAACGCGGCGATTGTGCCGGTCGTGATCGATGGGGCCTTTGAATGCTGGCCCAGGCACAGGAAACTCTTTTCGCCGGGCGCTCGCGTCGTCGTTCACTACGGCAAGGCCATAACGGCTGAACAGGCCCGGAACATGGGGGACCGGAAGCTGGCCGAGCTCTTGACCGATACGATGCGACAAATGCAGACGAAAAGCCGGATAGACCAGGGTAAAGAGCCGTACAGCTATTGATTCTTCGCCGCTGTGTGTGGACCGTAAGATCGACATGCCTGCCGAAGGGATTGTGCTTGACCGCGGGCCTGAATGCGGGTAGCCTCGTGAGCACCATAGGACTGTTCTTGAGGAGCAATATGAACTCAAAAAGGAACAAGCTGACCCGGAGGGCATTCGTTCCGTGATCGAGACGGCCGGACTCACCCGGCAAAAGCGCCTGTCGGTAGTCGCGGGGACGCAGCGCCGGCACAGCAAGAAATACAAAGAGATCATCCGGCGCCTCCACGACGGCCAAATCGGGGATATTGTCGCCACCGAAATATGAGTTCGGTGAACTGCCGGTCGCGCCGGTTGCGGTTCCCGGCCAGACGCCGCTTGTTTAACAGACTTCCATCTATAACCATCAACCGAAAGGGTGACGCATGCAAAAGAAAGCAAGTCAGGTGACATCGGGTTTGTCGCGGAGAGATTTTGTCAAGTCATCGGCGGCGTTGGGAGCGGCGGCATGGGCGTCGGGAACGAGCCGGATTTTTGCCGCCGGGTCGGACAAAATCAGGCTCGGCGTGATAGGCTGCGGCGGGCGGGGAACGTATGACACGACCAACTGCCTCAGCGCCGCCGAGAACGTCGAGCTTGTGGCCATGGGCGACCTTTTCAGGGACCGGCTCGACAGATGCCGCAGGCAGCTTACGGAGAAGCTGGGCGCGAAGGTCAAGGTAACAAACGAAACCTGCTTTGATGGCTGGGACGCATACAAGAAAGTCCTGGCCTCTGACGTGAACCTGGTGATCCTGACCACGCCCCCGCATTTTCGTCCGAGCCATCTGCGCGCCGCCATTGAGGCGGGCAAACACGTCTTCGCGGAAAAACCCGTCGCCGTGGATCCGGTAGGGGTCCGCTCGGTGATCGAAACGTCGCAGTTGGCGGATCAGAAAGGCCTGACAATCGTGGCCGGCACACAAAGCCGACGCATGACCCACCTGATCGAGGGCACCAAGAGAATCCACAACGGGGACATCGGCGAAATAATCGGCGGCCAGTGCGTCAGAATCGGCGGGGGGATGCTCACCTGGTCGGAAGAAACCAGGCAGCGGCAGCCGGGATGGTCGGATATGGAATGGCAGCTTCGCCGCTGGCTGTTCCTGACATGGCTCAGCGGTGATTTCATCGTCGAGATGCACGTTCACAACCT
>DATKWR010000130.1:0-2269 GCA_035529475.1 Sedimentisphaerales bacterium
GGGACGCGGCGTGACGGGCCGCATGGCCGCTGTTGGCGTTGGCGTGGGATTGCCACGTGCCGGCTTTGCCCCGCTCACGATGACCAGCGGCGGGGTAATGGTATTGTTTCAATTCGGGATCTATCACAAGAGATACTTGCCAACATCGGCCGGCGTGGTATAATGTGAGTGTTTTCTGGATCACCATCAATCTCTTTAGGCTTTCCCAGGGAATGGTTCAATGGCCGAGACAATTACTGGAATACTGAAACGCATCAGCAAAACGCAGTTTGCAGTCCGAACCGCCGAGCGGTCTTATCGGCCGGTGCAGGGCGAAGTGACGATCCATCCGGACCTGACCGGCCGGTATGGACTCACTGAAGGAGCCGCCGTCGCCGGTCAGCTCGAGCGAAAAAAAGGCAAGAAGCGGCTGGTCACCATAGACTCCGTTGGAGGGACGAGTCCGGAGGTTTTCCGCAAGCGCCAACACTTTACCGATCTTGTCGCAATCGATCCGCACGACAGATTCGATCTGGGCGCGTGCGGCCAGGAAAGCATGAGGATTGTGGATCTCATTGCTCCAATCGGCAAAGGGACGCGTCAACTGATTGTCTCGCCCCCCAAGGCGGGAAAGACCGTCCTGCTGGAACAAACGGTCCATGCCATCCGGCACTGTTCGCCGCAAAGCCGGATCATCGTGCTGTTATTGGACGAAAGGCCCGAGGAAGTCACGCAGTTTCGCAGGGCCGTAGAGGGTGCCGAAATAGTGGCCAGCACGAGCGACAACACTGCCGATCAGCACGCCGAGCTCGCGGAGCTGATTCTCGCGCACGTCCAGACCGAGCTGGAATGCGGACGCGAGGTTGTTCTGATGATCGACAGCCTCACGCGTGTGGGAAGAGCGTTCAACAACAGGACGCGACGCGGCGGCGCACCGCACCGTCACACCATGAGCGGCGGACTGGAAGCGGGCATCCTGGAGGTGCCGCGCAGACTGTTCGGACTGGCGCGGAACGTTGAAAACGGGGGCTCCGTCACTATCATCGCCACGTGCCTGATCGACACCGGCTCTCGAATGGACCAACTGATCTTCGAAGAGTTCAAGGGGACGGGCAACAGCGAAATCGTCCTGGACCGCGTGCTGGCCGAGGCGAGAATATTTCCCGCGATCAACATCCCCGCCAGCGGCACGCGAAAGGAAGCAAAGCTCTACAGCGACGACCAGATGCACGGGTTGGCCACGCTCCGCCGTGTCTTGTCGAATTATGGCCCCCGCGAGGCGATGGACGCCCTGTTCAAGCTGCTCAAAAAGTACCCGCACAACGCGGAGTTCCTGCAGAGCCTTTGTGCCGGCGCTTGAGGCACCGTGAACAAAGAATCAAAGATCACAAATTAAAGGTCAAAGCGGGCACGGGGCCCCTTCATTTTTCATTTTGCACTCTGATTTTTTGCATTTCTTCAACGCCCCGGCTCAGGCCACCTCTTTGAACCGAATCTTCGGCTTGGGGTACAAGACCATAAAACTTCAGAGAATGGGAACTTGAAAACTATTGTATTCTCCACGCTCAACAGGGACAATACGAGGAAAACCCTTCGAAGGAGTAAAGATATGAACAAGCTGGCACGTATCATTTTGCTTCTGGCGGTCCTGTCGTCACCACAGACAATTCTTGATGCGAAGGCAGCCTTTGAGGTTGAGGTCCGCACGGACGTTAAGATTCCGATGCGCGACGGCATCGAGCTTTCGGCGAATATCTTCTTGCCGAAGACTGAGGGCAGGTTGCCTGTGATTCTCGTCCGGTCTCCTTATGGCAAAGGCAACGAGAAATCCGGCGATGGCCTTTACTACGCGGGGCTTGGGTACGCATTCGTCAGTCAGGACTGCCGGGGCAAAGGGGCTTCTGCAGGGCAGTGGGAGCCGTTTGCCAACGAGAGCAATGACGGCCGGGACACTCAGCAATGGGTACTCAGTCAACCCTGGTGCAACGGCAGCATCGGGACCAGCGGCGGCTCATACGTGGGTTTTACGCAATGGATATCGGCTCCGGATGCGGGCGAGCATCTTAAGGCGATGTTCCCCGTCGTGCCGCTGGTTGACGCCTACGGCGATGGGGTTTATACCGACGGGGCGCTGAACCTAGCGCTGATGATGGGCTGGGGCAGTATGGTCGCTCTTAGGCCCGGTGAACAACCCACAATGCTCGCGTGGCGTCCCGAGGACTGGCTCAAAGCGTATCGAACGCTGCCGCTGGCCGAGTGGGACCGCGCGATCGGGCGCAGAGTCCAATAC
>DATKWR010000131.1:0-3870 GCA_035529475.1 Sedimentisphaerales bacterium
GAGGGCAGCCCGCGCTTCGCCAACAGGGCGTAACAGCTCTGAGCCAACGAACGCACCTGCTCCTGGATTTGTTCTGTCACATAGGCTGGCCTCAGCAGTGCCGGAGGCGACTGATGGCTGTGGAGCGATACGGCCAAGTCGGGCCCTTCCTCTCGCGCGACCTTCAAAATGGCGGGCGCCTCAGGACCCATCGGCGCAAAGAATTCATCGTGCATGGGGTTGATGCCTTTGTCGTTGAAGTAGCAGCCGAGAAATCCGACGCCTTCCCCGGCCATCGGGTGGCGGCGCTTGGATTCGGGCCAGCCGCAGAAGGTATCATCGCTCCAGGTCCCCTGGCCCCAGAAGCGCAGATCGTCCAGCTCCATCCCAAACAATGCGCGCGGCTCGAAGCGCGCTGTGCCGTCCGGATTGCCCGCCGGGATAATCAGCAGGCGACACTGCCGCCCCAACGCGCGCAGCTCGGATTGGTCCCTGCCGGCCAGATCGCGTCCCATCTCCATGATGCTGATGAGGTTGACCAGGCCGGTGAGGCCCTCCACCTCGGCGCCGTGCACGGGGCCGACGAAGAGAAGAACCGGTTTGGTCCGAGTGTCCTTATCCATATAAGCCGCCGGCTCCCGGCCGCCGATGGCGGAGTTGAAGTTGGCCTTATGTCCGGCCTGCTCTCGGGGGCCGAACGTGACAAGCTGTACGGGCCGGTCGCCGGGCGATACGGCGATGGTCGAGACCTCCGCATTCTTGAGCTTCGAGAGGCTTTGTTTCAGGCGGTCCATGTCGCCGACCCAGAATTCGGGCAACTCGCGCTTTGGTATTCTTCGCCGGGCCGACTCGTGCGTCATACCTGCGTTGGTCTTCGCCTGTATGCCGACCTGGGGCTGAACCGTGGTGGCCAGAGCGGCACTGATATTCCGGGGTCCGCCGGAGCGTCTGATGTGCCCTCCCAGCGAATCAGTGGTATTGAAGGTTACTTCCCACGTCCGGCTGCCCGAAACCAGGCGGACCCCGCATGTTCCGTCGCCTTCGAGCAGCGTCGTCTCGTCCATGGCGTGGAGTTTCTGATCGCCGACCTGAATGATGTGCAGAAACGCATCCTGTTTGCGCGGGGCGCCGGGCGCGACCTCAACTCGCCACTGCCCCATTAACGCCAGGTTCTCGGGCTTTAGCCCGCGCGAGACGATGTCCCAGTTTTGCCCCGCTGCAAAGAACTCTTTTCCGGGACCGCCGACGGGGGTGATAACGGCGTCGGCTGGCAGCAAGGTCCGGCAGAACATCCGTCCCTGGCCGTGGTCGGCGCGAATCGTCCTCTCGAAGATGGTGGGTTTGTGTGCGGTGTGAAGCAGCCAGTCTTTGCGATAGGAGGCGTCGGTGGTTTGGACGCGGTCGAAGATGACGAAATGGTCGGGCATCAGAAATGCTATCTGGCGTGTCGCCATGTCGCATTTTTCCCCGAGATTGGGTTGGCCCTGGCGATTCACAGGTCCGTGCTGGTAGCACGCCGTGGCGTCGCCGGCGACGTAAACGTAGTCCCGGTTTGTCTCGAAGCCTTTCAGCACCGAGCCGATCTGTTTGTGCTGGCCCCCATGATTGCCGAGGACTTTGCCGCCCCAGTAGGGCGCAGGGGGCTCGCCCGGCTGGTGGATGACAACGCAGTTATGCGCGACGGTCTGGGCGTAGTAGTTGGCAAGGTGCTGGCCGTTCTCGAATTCCTCGTAGCGCGTGCCTGAATCGAGGGCCAGAAAGCCCCGATGGTAAATCACGAAATTCAGTGCGTCGTAATGGCGATGCTGGGTGAGAGTCCCGCCGCACGAGAAGAGGCAGTGCGTATCGTTCGGACCCATGCCGGAACGCATGAAGATCTGCCCCATCGTCTCGAAGTGCCGTGCGTTCGGCAGGTTCTCCGGGAAAAACGGCTCGGGCGAGCTATCCAGCCGCGACAAAAGAAACGGATAGATGAACCAGGTGTTGGAGTAGGATTGGCTTGGCACCATCTGCTGTATGTGCCGGGCCAGGGCGGCGGCCTTCGGCGCAGCGCCGCTGTACAGATGGCGGATATTGGCCATGTGGGTATAGAGTTGCCCGGCGGGCAGCCTGTTGGTCGTGTGCGGCGTATCGCCGTAGCCGAATTCCAGAGGGGCCGGGTCGGCCGCAATCCAGTTCCAGATGATGTAGTTCGTCAGCATCGCGCCGGCGGGCCAGTCTGGGGCGATGTTCTCACCGGTGCTGGAGAGCCACGTGTAGGAGAAATTCTGCTCGGCCCACGGATAGGCGCCGAAGACGTATCCGAGCGTGGGCGAAGCGCCGCCGCCATCATCTCCGCAGGCCTTCTTGCGGTGTTCGAGCATCTTAAGGTTTTCATCGTGGCCCCATACGAGCCACTCATTCACCAGTTTGGGCTCGATTCCCGTGCCGAAGGCCGTGCAGCCGATGAACCAAAGACAGTTTCGCACGCCGTAAAAGCCCGTCGAGTATCCTGACATGTTCTCCCGGTAGATGCTCGGTTTGATTTCCAAGACATTGTCAATGATCCGAACAAGGCGAGACATGTATTCCTTCCGCTCGGTCTCCGACAGGTCGTTGTACAACCAGTCCCAGGCCAGGGTGGCGTGAACGCGCGATGTCGAATACCAGTTGACGGATTTCTTCTGCTCGAAACACGCTTCGTAGAAGCGCAGACTCGTCTCAAGACATTTCTTTGACAGCTCCAGGTATTTCGGATCTTGTGTGACGCGAAAAACAAAAGCCGCCCAGGCCGCCTGCGCCCCCAGTTCTCTGGGTTCTGTCCCTTTGCCCAATTCGGCCATAAGTCGGTCCACGCGTCCTTTTGTTTCGAGATGCCACGTGCGTTCGTCGCCGAGGGCGCGCTGCCTGACGGCGGGCCACGTCTCTGCGTTGAAGAAAAGGCGTGGATGGTCGCTGCGTATCTTCCCGGTCCAATCGGGAAGTTGCCTGGCTGACACCAACGTGCAGATCACCAGCAGCAAGACAACGGAGCCGCGCATAGAGCGTCTGGCATTCATGACATTTTCTCCTTCACCATGGGCGTGGCTCATCTATTTGCCAAAGGACGGAAAGAGTTCCTTGAGTCTCTCGGCGGAGGCCCGGCTGCCGTACTCGCAAAGCTCGAACGCTTCGGCGTAGCGGACCTTCTTGCCCTTTTCCTGGCCGTAAAGCTCGATCAGTTTGGGCCTGTACTGATTGGCGACCGACTCGGCGCGCTGGGAAAAGCGTTCGGCCACCTGTTTGCGACGGGCCTCCCGCGCGGCAGGCTCCTTCGGAACCGCAACGACGTGCTCGAAGTTGCCCGTAGCCCAGAGGCTTTCGATCTGCGATTCAAGCAGCCACAGAGCATTGTTCTTCTGGTCGTTCACCTCGTCGATGGAAACCACGATGTCCGGCGCGAAAGGATTCGGCTTCTGAAATCCATCGGATAGATACAGAAAGACGGGATTCTTCGCAAGCTGCGGCACGTCGGGGCAGAAGAACCTGACGGTGACCATATAGGCGGCATCCTGCATCAGTATGCCGGTGTAACGATGATCCGGGTGGTAGTCGTTCGGGCGAGGCCCCATCACGATATCCGCTTTCCATTCTCGAATCAGGCGCACAAACGTCTTGCGGTTCTCCAGCGTGGGCATCAGCTCCCCATCGTGAATGTCCAGCACCTCTGCTTCGATACCCAATACTTTTGCCGCCGCTTTGACCTCGGCCGTTCGCCGCTTGGCCAGCTCGCCGCCGGCCATTTCGGCGTGGCCGATGTCGCCGTTCGTGGTCGAGACGAACTTGACGTGATGTCCCTGGGCCGCCCACATCGCGGCGACGCCGCCCGCTTTGATTTCACAATCGTCGGGGTGTGCACCGAAGACGATGATG
>DATKWR010000132.1:0-4028 GCA_035529475.1 Sedimentisphaerales bacterium
ATCGACCCTGGGTCCACCCGAACCACCTGGGAAGGTCCAGTCCTGGTTGTGCGAATAGTAAAAGCCAAAACCGATCCCCACCTGCTGACAGGCCTGAGACAGTTCCTTCATCGGGTCACGCTTAAACGGCGTGGCATCCACGATATTAAAGGCATTGCACTTTGAATGATACATGGCAAAACCGTCGTGGTGCTTGCTGGTAATGATGATATACTTCATGCCCGCCTCTTTGGCCAGTTGCGCTATCTCCAGGGCATTAAACTTCGTAGGATTAAATTCTTCGGCGAGCTTTTTGTATTCGGCTACGGCAATCCCAGCCATCCTCGGGTTCATGATCCATTCACCGATACCGTAATAGGTTTTTCCATCAACCTTGTTCGCCAACTGGGAATAGAGTCCCCAGTGGATGAACATGGCATAGTTGCCGTCGGAAAAGAGTTGGCCGCGCTGGGCATCTTCGGCACGCAACTTAACAACACTCTGGCCCCATATCGCATCCATGCCCTCGGCCCCGAAAGCACCTTGCACTGCCATAGCAACCAAAATCCCTGCAATCACTAAATTTTTTATAATCATCTCCATTCTTCTTATCTACTAAGGCTTCTGCAAAATTGAAGTTAGGCATATATTATTTTAGAAAATCTTCTTTCAGGATTTTCTAAAATTATTGTGTATCGTATAATAACATATTATCGAGCAAAAAGTTACGCATCTTTTTTAGAAAGAAAAAATCAATAAAACAGATTTTTACTTTCCAAAAGTATGCCTAACTTCAATTTTGCAGAACTCATCTTATCTACTGTCTATTCTCAAGGCAGAGGGTGCTCATCACCTGTACCTATTACGTGTCTCAGTTAAAGACCATCACCTCTGAAGATTGGCCCGGTCAAGGTCTGAAGATTGGCCCGGTCAAGGACTTGCAAGCGTAGCCCTCTACCGCCCAGTTCCAATCCGCTGCCTCGTCTACGTCGCCTGCCGGGACATTTCGATAAAATGCGAAACTTCCCGGGTAATCAATAGCCGTGAAACACCAATCCACCAGACCCTGACTCTGCCAGGAACGCTTGCCTGCATGGCCGTCAGCGAAACCAAAAAAGGTACTGCGGCCACGATGATAGATACCCATTGCATCGACCCACCGTCCGACGACCGGACCCATTAACCAGGATCCTCTGTTGTAACCTCTTGTGTCGCATTCCGGCAGGAAGATAAACTTTTCGCTGGATCGCTTTATATCCGACATGTTCTTACATACCTCAATCTCGCTTCCCGGGCCTTGACCATTGAGCCCTCCGGGAATGGCATAGGATCGATAGGCCTGACTGTGTGCAGCGTTTCTATTTCTTATATCCGAAGGACACCGATACACCTTCTCATTGTTGACATATTTCCAGAGTGCCCCCTGTTTGATGTACTCGATCTTTTCTTCCACAGTTGAACTTTCCCCGTTCGGTGGGATCATAACCCAGTAGGGATTTTTGGGATCAAAGCCACTCACATGACAATGGCCATTTACGAGCTTGCCGTTATTGTCTCCTGCATACAACGTATAGCCCAGCACCAGGGTCTTGAGATTGCTGGAGCAAACAATACTCCGGGCCTGTTCACGGGCCATACGCAAAGACGGCATCAGTATGCCCATGAGAACCGCAATCACAGCAATAACGACCAACAATTCAATGAGTGTAAAAGCTTTCCTTCTCATAGGTTTACTCCTAATTGTTTGTGTTGAACGTTCATTAATAATATCACACATTCTCTTAATATTATCATTATCTAACTATGATTACTTCAACTATTGTGTGTTTACAAAAAACTCGTCTTCGCTGGGCTATATATATTAGGAAAGGAGCCGCAATAAAGGGCTCATCTCCTCGGTTATCGATAACATTCATCAAGCACAAGCAATGACTCAATTAGAAGACGACTTAACACTATGGTTTCAGTCCTAATGCCCTATTTAGGCCAATCGTCTGGATAGCTTTCTTGCATCAATACGCCTTGACGCCATCAATGCCCATCCAGACGACCGATCATTTTGAGTTGCCACCCTATCATTGTATAGAATCTGGGGAAACGTGTCTATCACCTTTTCTTGCTATATCCGCCAACGCCTTATAGTGATATAATACGCTCATTGGGACGTAGAACGATGGTATGTACTACAGAATCAGTGATATAGGACGATATGCGTCGAATGCACTTTATTCGTATGACGGCTCTGCTGGTATTGATTCTGCCAGTTATGAGCGCTTTCGCAAAAACAAATACTCCGCTGAAAGCACTTTCCCTGCCCCGTCTGGAGCAACGTCTGGCTACTATCGACTCTGATCTGGAACAGCTCGCCCACTACAGCCTGCGCAGCGGGATCGGCGCCATCGGCTACCGCTCCTGGGCGTACAAGACCGCCAAACACATGGAATGGGTGGAGATCGAACTGGACCGCGATTACCCGATCCAGGAAATCGTGCTGGTGCCGACCATCTGGCGCGATACGAAAAAGGGATTCCAGTCGGATGGCTTCCCCGCCGCCTTCCGGATTTTGGCGGGAACCATAGGCGATCACACAGGCACCGTGGTGGCCGAATACCATTCCACAGACGATATCCTGCCGCGTATTGCATCGCTGGTGATTCCCATCAATGAAGTAGCAGCGTCGTGGGTGCGGGTCGAGGCCATGCGTCTATCCACCCGAGCCTTCGATAGGAGGCACGTCTTCCAGCTTGCCGAACTCCTGGTATTCAGCGGCACAGAAAACGTGGCACTGCGGCAGCCAGTCAAAACCTCCTCGAACCAACAGGACATCGCCGGGGCCTGGGACCAGCGCTTTCTGGTGGACGGGTTTTTACCCTACCTGATGGATTCCGCTCAGGGGAGCCAGAGCCTGGCCTATGTGAGCGTGGTCGGCGAGAAGCCAATCCTGACCCTTGATCTGGGCCAACCCTACCCCCTCTCCCGAATCCACCTGCATGCGATAGACCAGAGCGACACAGTGCCCCAGGCCCACGCCGGCGATCTGGGCATACCACACCACCTGCGGATTGAGGGGGCCAGCCGCCCCGATTTCTCGGATGCGGCAATCCTGCTTGATGTGCTCCGGGAAAACATCTACGACACAGGTCCCATCATGATGTGGCGCATCTCCGAACACACCTGCCGCTACGTCCGGTTTTTCGAAGTGGAATCCGACTATAGCCCCGAAATCCGACCAGGCCAGTTCCGAATCGGCTTTGCCGAAATCGAGCTTTTTTCCAAGGGCACCAACGTCGCCCTCAACAAACCGGTCCAAGCCAGCTCGGTCACTAGAGAACCATTCCGATCGTTGACCTCCCTAACAGACGGCTACAACCTCTACGGCCGGATTCTACCGGTTCGTAATTGGGTCGAACAACTGGCCCTTCGCCATGACCTGGAAACCGAGCGTCCACAAGTGCTGGAAGAGTTGTCCCGCCGCTATGCGCGCCAAAAAACCAACCTGACCTGGATGAGCTGGCTAGCCGCATTGCTCACCGCGGGGATCGGCTTCACCTTTCTCATCGACCGGATCTTGCGCTTGCGGGAGATCGCCCAGATCAAGGAACGCTTTGCCGCCGATCTGCACGATGAACTGGGCGCCGACCTCCACACCATCGGATTGCTCGGAGAGCTGATCGAAAAAAAGGCCGTGGACCTCCCGAAAGATATCGAAAAATGCCTGCATCAAATCCGTGCCGTGTCCAAGCGCTCCGGCATCGCCGTTCGTCATTTCATAAATAGGCAGGATGACAAAGAACTCTACACCGGACTCATCGCCGACATGCAACGGGCCGCCCAGCGAATTGTGGTCGATCTTGAGCAAGATATCACCATTGAAGGCGAGGAAGTGCTCAACCGGCTCAAACCACGTGCCCGCGCCGACCTGTTTCTGTTCTACAAAGAATGCCTCATCAACATATGCCGCCACTCCGGCGCCACCCAGCTCGACACACACCTGACCGCCACTAAAAAAGAAATCCACCTGACCATCAGCGATAACGGTCGCGGGATTT